>NZ_JBQYSN010000033.1:0-45434 GCF_052686535.1 Agrobacterium sp. DKPNP3
CATCTATCCCGCCGGTTACGAGACCTTCGCAGACGTCGCCGAGAGATTGCCCAGGTTCATTGAAGATGTTTACAATGCCAAGAGGCTGCATTCAGCCCTTGGCTATCGATCGCCAGCAGAATTTGAAACCCAACTTGCCCAGCAGGCGGCTTAGTTTGAAGTGCGTCGCTGGTCCAGCCCGAAGGGTTCACTCCATTAGGCGTATAATTTCCATTGAGAATTGAGCCATGTGACCTTCCCCCCAACGCGGCAAGCGAGGGGGGCAACGGAGTGATCCACATGGGACTTTTAAACATAATCCGTCTGATGAAGCTGCGCGAGAAGCAGTCGATCCGCGAGATCAGTCGGCATACCGGTTTGTCGCGTAACACGATCGCGAAGTATTTGAACGCCGGTACGATCGAGCGGACGTTCACGGTACCGGAGCGGCCGAGCAAGCTTGCGCTTTTCGGCAAACGCCAGATCAGGCCTACTTCACCGCGCTGGCACCGATGATGGTGGGTGCATAAACGAGGTGGAAATCCACTTAGCGAAACGCCCAAAACTGCTCAATCAAACAGAGCCACCTCTGCCCGTGTTCAAAGCCGAAAGAGCGGGTGTTTCTATGCACGCCGTTCGAGAGAAGTTCGCAGCAATTCGATCAGGGGTGAGCGTTGTTCCTGCTTCAGTTTGTCGAGATTATACTGCCGCCAGCGGATGGCGGGAAGCTCAACAACGTGACCAATCTTCAGCAAGGACCAGTCCGGTTCTCCGCGCTCGAAGCCGATCAAAAATTCACGGTGATGATCCGGCATGCCGCCGATCAGCATCTCGATCATTTTATGCTGGGTTTGGACCAGTTCATCGATTGCGACAGTCTCCTCGGTCATGCCATCGAAGCCATTGCTGTATTCGTTTGCGAGGTCCTTGACGCGGCCTGATAGCACCTCGCCCATAGGGCGGTTGTGACTAAGCAGATAGACGATGAAGGCTTCACGGAGGTCGTCGCTCAGCCCTTCATGGGCGAGCAGACCTCGCACGTCGAAGAGATCGCGCGGATGCTGCCGGTCCAGTGCTGCAACCAGCTTGCCCGCAAACAGGTCCTCGAAGGAAACAACGCTGGTTTCCGCAAAGCCGAACGCCTCTTCGACCACCTCAGTGACAGGAATGGTGGAAGGTTCATGAACCACGCCACGCAATACGGGTGAGACTTCGATCTTGACCTGCGTGCCCTCCGCAATCACGAGAAGACGAAGGATGGCGCCTTCGTGGATATTTTCGGCGACGCGAGCGCCGGGCAGCTCCGCCAGAGCTGCCGCCTTGATGCGCTTCATTGAGGCATCAATCCCAGCCAAAGCCTCGGGCCTGTCATGTATCGGAAGATACATTAGATCGATATCGACCGAGAGGCGCGGTAGGTTGCGAACAAAGAGATTGATAGCCGTCCCGCCCTTGAGCGCGAAACAGGATTCGCGCGCCACGATGGGAAGAAGGCGCATGAGCAGCCGAACCTGAGCCTGGTACTGGTCACGAAACGGCATCAAGGTCCTCCGGCACGGTTATCAGATAGACCGGATCGAGCCTGCCTCCGGGAACAAGCATGCGTTTGCCCTTGCCCAGATCGATCGCATCCTTGTCTAGACGCTTGAGCCACGCATGACGGTGACGATCCGCGAAGAGGAAAAACAGGCGTTTCACCTTGACGCTGTCACAGTCCACTAGCAGCTTTCGCAGCCGCCTTGGGCTGAAATTTGCGGCACTCTGCATAATCATGTCGGCCTGATGGAAACTCTCATGCCGCGGCAATTCATCAAGCATTTCAAGATAGGCGCGCTCAGGCTGGGAAAGCGTCAATGGCCAATCCCATTGCCCCCAAACAAGTGAGGTCAGGCTATCGCCCTGAAAGCGGGTGAGATCCCGGCCTGTTCCGTCCGTAATACTCCAGGCAAGGCTGCCAAGCCCCTTTGTTGTGGGATCATTACGGAAGAGGGTCGCGCTGTTGTGATAGACAAAGCGCTGAGGAAGTTTCAGCTTGTCCAACCATGTCGGCGGCTTCTCCGGCCCGTAGATATGAATGGTCTTCGTCTCTTGCGAGAGGTAATGTGCAAAGCCCTGTAGCTCCAGTGCCGTGCGCCCACCAACGTAGAAAGGCGATCGCAAGAGCAGGGTCTGAAGAGAGATGACGACTTGCTGCCAGCTCAGCGTGCCGCGCGGCCTTTTGTAGACGCTACGCACCGGCTGTTCCAGCCAGCCGGCCTTGACGTAATAGGCCCGCAGATTGCTGGCGATGCCGCGCTCTTCCAGCCAAGCGGCATCCACGACCAGCCCTTCAGGAAGGTCTCTCTCAAGTTGGTTTAACAGTGAAGTAAATTGCTCAGCCATACTGAGCATATTAAACGACTATCAAACTCGTTTCAAGTTTGATAGTCGTTTAATATGCTCAACTGAACTGATTATATTCCATCATATTCAAACCACACGTACCTAGCGCCCGTGTTAGGAGGGCGCAACTTTTCCCCGGAACAAAGAAACCGCTCCTTAGGAGGCAGCTTCTTACTTGGTGCCAGCAACGCTCTGTAACCGCACCGGAAACTGGCGGCGGGCTGAGGGTGCGCGGCGGCGTGAGACTTCGCGCTTGTATTCCCCCAGCACCTCAAGTGATCAGCGGAAGCCCATAATGTGAGGGAGTTCAACCAAATTGCCTCGACTCAAGCGTTTCTAGCCAAATACGTCCGCATTAATTCACAGCGTGTTGGAGCATCCGCGACAGAGTAGCGGTTCAAAATGCAATCACTTCAATTTTGTCGAACGGCCAGACAGAGGGCCAGATCACCAAGCTGAAACTCATCAAGCGCCAGATGTACGGGCGCGGGAAACTCGATTTGCTTGAGGCACGTATCGTCGGAGCACCCTGATGTCATCGAAATTGCGTCAGACTTAAAATTGGACGCCGATCACCCCGCCAGAGGGGTCAATATTCCACACGATGGCGTAATTGCTAACCGCGTTTCCCAGCCTCCTGGTTGGTGGCAAACTGGTCCCATTAACAACGGGAGGACATCACAATGAAACAGTATGTCGGATTGGACGTCTCACAAAAGGAGACTGCCGTTTGTGTCGTTGACGAGACCGGTCGCCTGCTCTTCGAGGGCCGGGCGAAGTCGAATCCTGGCGCTCTGGCGGCGCTACTGGCGAAGAAAGCCCCTGATGCCGAACGCGTTGGCTTTGAGACTGGTGCCATGTCGAGCTGGCTCTGGCATGAACTGAAAAGGATCGGTATGCCGGTTGTCTGTATCGACGCGCGACACGCACATGCGGTTCTGTCCGTCCGGATGAACAATAGCGATGAGAACGACGCGCGCGGCTTGGCCGAGCTGGTTCGAATTGGATGGTATCGCGAGGTTGCGGTGAAGAGTGAGGCCAGCCAACAGGTGCGCTCGCTACTGATCGCACGGTCTCGGCTCGTGACGATGCGACGAGATCTCGAAAATCAGATCCGATCAATGTTGAAAGAATGCGGACTGATCTTTCCTCGCGCCATCGCCGGACAATTCCAGCGCTGCGTCATCGACTTGACCGGAGAGGGTCATGTGCTTTGGACTGTCTTGCTACCGCTCCTCTCCGTCCATGGCCATGTCTGTCGAGAACTTGAAGGGTTGGATCGCCAGATCCGGCAGATGGCTCGAACAGACGAGACGACAAGGCGGTTGATGACCGTGCCGGGCATCGGTGTGGTAACGGCATTGACCTTCCGCCATACCATCGACGACCCGTCGCGCTTTCGAAGTGCAACATCCGTAGGTGCCTATCTGGGCCTGACGCCGCGACGCAAGCAATCCGGCGAAACGGACACCGTCGGTCAAGTCTCGCGATGGGGAGATCGTTTGTTGCGAACCTATCTCTTCGAGGCGGCCAGTGTTTTGCTACATCGCACGAAGCGTTGGTGCTCCCTGAAGGCTTGGGGCCTTCGGCTGGCCAAACGTAATGGAATGAAAAAGGCGCAGGTTGCTGTTGCTCGCAAACTGGCCGTCATCCTGTACTGCATATGGGTTGATGGCACCTCATTCCAGTGGGGCAACGAACCGGCCTGATATCGAACTCAATCTGGAATCGCAGGGCTCCCTTGGGCCTGTGATGTCCCGCCGGGACGGTGGTTGCGGTGACCTCGTTGTTTCGGCTGCTGGCGAGTTTGATCGCACAGCGCTCCACACGTTGAGGCATCCGACCCGAACATCATCATGAGGCAGTGACCTCGAAAAGGACCATGACCTCGGCACGGACAAAACAGACTTGACTAAGTCCCGCAATTAAAGGGCCGAAACACAATTTAACGACGTTGGGGAAAAACTCCGCAGATTTTTCTCGCGCAACCACGACAGCCTTCAGTTGCCTTGAGGGAAGAGCTACGGTTTGTTCTTACGAATCGACAATGCCAAGACAGGCTAAATGATGGACGGACAGCTTATCAACATTCGAAATCTGTCGAACGCGATGCGCCGCGACTTCAATCCATCAAAAGATACGGGAATCGGCAGGACTGTACTTCTTACCGGGGCTGGCTGCTCTGTCAGTGCAAATATCCCATTGGCAAAGGATATCGCCCAAAACCTCGTTCGCAAACTGGCGAGTGACTACGGACTGACCGGTGAACGTGCAACACCCGAGGAAGCGCTTTCCAGGTTGGTGGATGGAGGCCATTTCGAGAAAACCGAGGTCTATCAGACAACGAATTCCGGGACGCCCAACCCGGTCTGGTCCGCCGTTTATGACCAGTTGTTTTCAAACCATTACAACTCACCGAAGGAAGTTCATCGCATCTTCGCCGACATCTTCGAGAAGAATGGCAAGGCGATCAATTGGACACATATTTGCATCGGTGAGCTGGTGCGGGTGGGGTTCATTTCCACAGTTTTGACAACCAACTTCGACCAGCTTGCACTGGAGGGGATTGCTAGGACTGGACGACTGCCCGTTGTTGCCGATGGCCTAGAATATCTTGGCCGAATTACCGGCGACGCCTTGCATCCCCAGCTTATTCAGATCCATGGCTCTCGCCACACTTACCACCTTCGCAATTCTATCGAAGACACCGAAGAGCTATCTCGGGATCATTCGGCTCGGCATGCAATCGACGAACTTTTTCGTACGGCACGAGTGTTTCTCGCGGTTGGCTACGGTGGACGCGAAAAAGGCATCATGGAGCTTCTGATCGAAGCCGGAAAACGCTATCCGGACACCCGAATATACTGGTGCACCTACGCGGAACCCGAAGATGAACTCCCGCCGCTGGTGAAGGCCTTCCTGGGCACCAGCAAGCACTCCAAAGTCATACATGGGTTCGATTCAGACCAGTTGTTCGATGAACTACTTGGACAGCTGAACATCAAAGCTCCGAAAGTCATAGACGACCCGCTCTACATCTTGCGGGAATTGACCGACAACATCGCAATCTCCGCAGACTCCGCGATATCGCTAAAAATCGGAGATCTGAAGAGCAAGACGTTGGAGTTGCGAACTGCCGAGGCACATGTTGGTGCACTTGACCCAAACCGCCAGCTCAAAGCCATGGAGCAACTAACTGCGGGAGTTGCTCACGATTTTAACAACGTGCTAACCTCGGTTCTGCTGTCAATCGACCACTTGCTTTTATTGCCGGAAAAAACAAACCAGCTCTCCACGGAGCTTCTCGAGATGAAACGGAACGCCAATCGCGCGGCTGTTCTTGTTCGCCAAATGCTTGCAATTACGCGAAAGCAGACTTTCAAGCCTGCAGTCCTTGACCTCGTCGAGGTTATAAGTGACCTGCGAATGCTGATTGATCGATTATTTTCCGGAACACATGTGAAATTACGACTGGACCACCAAGCACACATTTGGCCGGTAAAAGTCGATCTTGCCCAGTTCGAGCAAGTCCTTATCAACCTTGCAGTCAACGCCCGTGATGCGATTCCTGGAGAAGGTTTCCTCACCTTTCGTGCGAGTAACGTTCCTTCCGATCATCTAGCCGATCCATCTTTCGCCAGCGTGCCGAAGAAGGACTACGTCCTTCTGGAAGTCGAGGACACGGGCATCGGAATTCCTGCCGATCAGCTGGACAAGATCTTCGATCCCTACTTTACCACAAAGGATAACCACACTGGCCTAGGTCTTGCCATGGTCTATGGCATCGTCCGGCAATCCAAAGGACATATCTTTGTTGAATCAGAGACCGGTAGAGGGACAACATTCAAGATATTGGTGCCCAGAACGTCCGATTTACCGTCACAGCCGGCGGTGCAGCCTGACCTGATGCCGAAAGAAAACAGGAGCGAAGCTACCGGTACGGAGTTGATCGTCCTCGCCGATGATGAAGAGTCCATCCGCATTGGTATCACGAGGACTCTTCAGACCCGAGGATATATAGTTCACGATGCCGCCTCTGGGGCCGAAGCACTCGAAAAAGTCACGAGCCTGGAGAAGGCAGGTAAAAAGGTCGATCTCGTCCTATCCAACGTAACGATGCCCAAAATGGACGGTCCAACGCTCATGAACGAGGTTAAGAAGGCTCACCCCCACATCCGGTTCTTATTTATCTCCGGTTACGCGGAAGCGGCGTTTGCGCGGAAGCTTCCAGAACATAGTTTCGGATTTCTTCCAAAGCCGTTCTCTCTTAAACAATTAGCGACTGCTGTCCGAGAAGTTCTTGATGAACCAGCCACTGAAACAAAAGGGAAAACGAGACCCTAGGAAAATAGTCAGGGATCATAAGTGGTAAATTCCAGTTCAATATGGCTAAATTTATCGGGAGCGCGTCACAAAAGTCGAATGATGATTTGCAGTCCAAATTTTATTTTGACGAAATCGACCACCTGTCGAAAACGGAGCGCTGAATGTCAGTTCCCTTTCTGTAATCGGAAGAGTAGGAAATGGTGTGATGCCTGCGGTTGAGGGCGCTAGAGTATAAGTTGGTCCGGCGCGTAGATGGGCACAACGATTGGCTGGCCGGACTCGAAGCCGTCCTGTGTGCGGGCTTTGTGCAGCGGATCATAGTTCTCGATACCGTTAAAGTCGAAGCCCGTCGCATCTGCGAGATCACTAATAGAAATCTGGAACGTCCTGTAAGGGCCGAGAACAAATCCCTCTACTGCCTCCGCCCGGTGGCGCCTCTCAAGCAGATCGCGGATCAATTGTCCTTGGCTTAAGAGATAGGCCGTCGCATGCAGCGACTGTCCGGTCTCATCAAGAGTCACGACAACCTTCCAGAATTCGAGCGGAACCTTGACGCCTGCATCAAGCTGTGGATCGTTCTCCCGGTAGACGGGTGCGGTAAAAACGCAGGCTCGGAAGCCGTGTGTGCGCGAACTGTCGAGGATATAGTTTTCCAAGCCCTGCCACAAAGCCTTGCCCTGGTTAAGACTGGAGTGCTGCGGCGCGCAGTTGGTAAAATGGAATGTGTCATCATTGGCTTGGCGACTCTCAGCCTCGTTGCCCTCATCGCTCCAATTTGGATCTTCACGACGCACCATATGTCCCCGATCAATGGAAGCGTCGGCATAGGCGGGTTCACCCATCTGCTGCGTCGTGGGAATTCGGCCATCGAAAGCCCACTTATCTTTGCCGCGTTTGATACGAACCGACCTACTGCCGTCTATATTGACTGCTGTCAGCACCGGCAGTTTCTTTGCTGCCGACACGAGAACCCCAAAATGTGTATAACGGAGCTCATGCGGATTGGCTGGCTGCGAATCCGAAGGTATTGCGAGCTCTGCCTGCAGTTCTTCTGGTAGGCGAGGCCAGACAACAGTTCCCTTTTCGAGGAACGCAGGGTTATAGCCGGCGCGACCGACAAAGCTTGTAGCAGCGCTTACTGCCTCATTTACACTGATCTGGTCTACTATGGATGAGCCCGGCACGACGATACGGCCGTTCAGCAGCTTTTGCAGCGTTGGCGCGCTGACAGCACTGTTATGGCTGCCGTAAACCCCGGCAAAATGAAGGCCGATCGCTCCATCCTCTTCGAGGCTCAGCAATACCGATCCGGAGTTGCCGCCAAGTGTTGTTGCATCATGACCAAGGACGGCGTTGACAGCTGGTTTGATAACGTAACCCGGGGCTAAGCGTTTGACGTCGTAGATATCTCGGAAGTAGCGCGACATGGCCGCAGTATCATTGCGTGTATCGTAGGCGGGGTAGCCGACAAGAGCGATCCGTTCCCTGTCTCGTGCATTACGGTCGAGGAGATTGATCGCTGCCGGCATTTTGAGGTTGCCGCGATCGATGGTCAATTCAATGAGAGCCACGTCGGCGGCGGTATCATCAGCGAGGTATTTGATTTTCGTCACATGCACTTCGCGGCTGTCCTGCGCGCGTGCACCGGCTTCCTCGTTAAAATCGACGATCATCCCCATTAGAATGCCGGTCGGCGAACGCATGAACACGCCCGCGCCGGTCTCGGCACGGCGAGCAACAAGCTTGGCCACATGTCTGTTCGTCACGACGATGGCTTCCCCATCCGATACTCGGTGCACCACCCATCCTGTACCACCCCAGCGCATGTCGTGGTTGATGAATTCTACCCGACCGACGGAAGGCAACCACTTTTCAGCCGCTCTAATCCTTGCATCAGTATCCGACGGAAAATCCTCAAGGGGTTCCAGGACGACAGTATTGTTCTGAACGAGGAGTGGGGGGCGGCCGATCAAGCGCACTATCGCCTCCAAATCCCCTGCCACCGGAAAGTTGCTTTCCAGCACTTGACCAGGCTTTTTCAGAGCTTCAGCAACTTTGTCAACATTCAGTGTCCCGGCCAGTTTCGGTACGTTCCCCTTATCGATAGCGCGGAGCGCAGCCCGAACCATGTCAGGATTGCGCGCGGAAAACTCTTCGAATGTCTGCGTTCGTGTGTCGACCATGCTGATTACCCCGGGGCAAATTAGTGAAACAGAAGCGTGAGTGACAAGATCAGGACTCCCCACCCCGACCAAACTACAAATCAACGTTGGCAAAGAGAAGGATGGCAAGCGGCGGTATAAGCGCCGTAGGTACATTCATTTGCGAAAGAAGCCTGGCAGCAGCAAAGGCGTCGCCGCCTTTCTGTTGAAGGTTTGCACGCACTCGTTCCGTCTTCTCCGCCAAATGCCCGAACAGCAAGAAATCATGGGCATGATCTACAGAGAGCCAAGCGACGAGGCAGGCTTTGCTTGCACTGATCGGGTCCGCATGGTCTTCAAGTTCTCTGATACGATGCCAAAGCGTTGCGTCGACGCCATAGCGCCAGCCTCGCAGCCTAAAATTGCTTTTTTCAGGATCTGTCGGATACCGCCCTGCAGCGAATTTGCGCCAATATTCCGCACCTCTCGCAATGAGCTTTATATCACGGTTGCCAAAAAATGCGATCATGCCAAGCGCCTCAGCAAGAAGCCCGGCTTCGCTAAGGATAGATACTGGATTGAGTCGTTCGAGACTTCGTGGATCGAGGCTCTCCAGCCCGCCATTAATGGGCAGAGGCAATTGTTGGAGGGCTTTAATCAAGGCTCTTAACTCAGACATAGCCGGCCGGTCGGAACGTTCGCCAGGCATATCTCTTAGAGGTTCACTGTAAGGCGTCAACGCAGCGCATGCCCTCGCCGACGCCGCGGGATTATAAGGGTCCTCGAACGCACGCGGCAACAGTTGCTGGATGCGCTGCCAGCCGATCTGAGGGACTTTTGGACTTTTCGGCTCTTCCCAGCACAGATTGATATCTAGCAATTGGCCCCTCGGTGTATCGGCGCTCGTGAAGTTCAATGCCAGACCAAGACCTCCGAACGTCATTTCTGCCCCTCTTAACCTGTATACGGTCTCGGTCACGCGAGATCGAAACTCGGGCTCATTTATTACGCGAACCGCAAACGAGCTGACGCCGAACTCTGCCCGCATCTCCAAGTATACTAGCGCCTCAATCGGCCTGTAGTGGCCCCACTCGATATCGGTCCCGATCATACGATCCTGGCGACGAAGCGATCTCAGTGCAGTAGCCCAGCGTCCGGTTTTCCACTCGAACGTTCGCACCGCTCGACCCAGATCACCGGTTGGATCGAGCCGATCTCGGTCACCGATTTTGCTATAGATGTCGAAGGCCTCTCCCCAGTCACCCCGTTCCATCATCAAACTGAGGTCGACCGCAAACCGTTCGGTTCCGAATGCGGCGCTACGGCTGCTTTCGCTTCTTTCATGCCGCGTCAGTCGCAACATGTCCTGACCTATGACAGGAAGCTCGGATATCGTTTCCTCATCGAGACGATAGGCAGTCTCGGCCTTAATGGCTGGCGGCTTACCGCGACCACGCAGAGCCTGCAAGCCGTGATAAAGCGCATCAACGTCGCTCTCCGCAGTTCTCCTGCGTCCGAACCAAGTCGCAGACATGCGGTCGGACTTGGGAGCGCTGCGGGCGAAGGCGGTGTAATACTTTGGCAGGAGCAGCCGGCGAAACTCCGCCCGCATGCGCAAACCGTGGTCACTTGGCGTGCGGTTGAAAAGCCAGGTCATCTCCGCGAGTTCTTGATAGGCTTGTTGCGCCTCGGAACTTGTGGGTGCTGGCGCATTTGCTAGCTTCGGCCAAAGGGTCGCGATCGCGTCGACGGAAATTTCCCGTAGAAACAAACCATGTTCCGCCATTCGTCGTATGTTGGGGTCATGAAGACGGGCAAAGAGCCATCTGTTCAAGAAAGCCCGTGCGCTTTGTCCACCTTTTTCGTACAGACTAGATGGGTCATCCTTGGCCATTTCGGCGATAATCCGCAACATCATTGGATTGCCATCAGCTTGATTGCGGATCTCGGACCAAAGGTTAGGATTGACATCCGACTTAGAAAGTATTTCATCCATTTCGTTGTCGAGAAGGCCGGACAGGTCCGCGTCTTTGCCAATTCGATCGGGGATTTCCTGAAGCGGCTCGCCACGCCCAGCGGCGATAACCCGGATATTGGTGGAGACACCACGCGCCAGACGATCAATCCACTCGAAGAGTTGGTAAGGGTGGCTCAGGCCCCGCCCCCGCAGGGCCTCCAGCGTATCGAGAACTATTAGCAAGGTCGCGGAAGCACCGCCAAGCGCGTCTTGCAAAAGATCGCTGAGCTGTGTCTCCTGCAAATCGAAACGCGTGTCGCGGCTGCCTTTAATTCGCTGTTCACTCGCAATCGCCAGCCGCTTAGCTTTCAGATCGCCAGCGCGTTCCGGGGTTTGGATCGCAACTTGGCGGGCGAGCTCAAGGGTCAGGCCGACAGGGTCAAGCACATCGAGAACCGGCCGATCGAAGTCGAATCGCACCATGACGATGTTCAGCCCCTGGGAACGAAGACGCTGGTACGCAGCTTCCAGCAGTGCGGATTTGCCGATTCCAGGCAGACCACGAATAAGCAGGCATTGGGTCGGAAACCGCGAAGGATTTGTTGTTTTGATCCAATCAACGATGTCATCGATCTGAACCGCTCGACCTTGGAAGCGATCAGTAAGGATGGTATCGCGGCGCGTGTCATCGGCTTCACGATTTAACAGACCATAAAACCTCGGTAACATCTTATGACCCGGTGCTAATTCACCGAGACGTTCGAGTGTTGTAGCAATGCGTTCGATCGGTTCAACGTCGGCTTCACTGAGGCGAGTTGACCGCTCAAGGCGAGCCGCCAGGGTTTCAAGAGCATCGATCGCGAAGTCCTGCACGCCAGAAAGCGCAGATCCGAGATATTTCGCCTCTTGGTTGAATCCGATTTGTGACCGACGCATGTACATGGCGTTGATCAGTCCGTGCCGCTTGCTAAGCGAATTGAGAATCCATTGTCTCTCATTGCGCTTAAGCAACCACTGTTCTTTTCCGTCGAAATGAATAACGTCGCACAATTCGGACAACCTAGAAGCGATCTCGGACACTTCTGTAGGACGAAGATTCAGAAGATCGGCGGCATGAAGTGCCGTTGCGGGGGAAAATGCCCCCGACAGCGCCGCAAATTGCATCATTTTGCTGAAATCGCCGTCATCAGTCATCGTGACGCTGTCTCCGGTGCCTTCAAAAACTTCAGTCGAACTCGCGCTCGATCAGTGACCAGCTCGATGACTTGCATGTCATATCGGCCGTTCGTTTCTACAAGCCCCGCCACGGCATCAGCCGCTTCATCATCCGTCCACCCAGGCGCACGTTCAATTTTAAGATCTTCACCTGCGCGCCGGAAGAGCGTAGCCACATCGCTTTTTGTGAACTCGCCCATGTAGTCAATAACCACGTGCACAGGGCCGGCCTCAACGTATCGAGTCGTACTCTCCTCAAGAACCGGAGTGGAAATCGTTTCAAAGCCAGCAATGATTATTCGAAGATTGGGTTGATTGACGGTAGCTGCAAAGAATGCTTCAAACTGATAGCGTAGGATGTCCCTTATGCCACCCGGCGCATTCTCAAACAAAAACCAAAACGTCCGGCTACCGTCCTCGCTCAAGCTTTCTATATTGGCAGCGAGCATGCGCGCCGTCTCATTGATGGTTGCTTCGAGTGTGGTATCGATATGATCGGCACCGGGCATGGCCGGAGGAGATACGACAGGATGGCTGGCTGCTTCGAGCGCGCGTATGATGAGCGGAAAGAGCGCCTCGTCGCGGCCTTCAAATGAGATCCGAATGACGACGTTCCGTTTGGGATCTCGCGCAAGGATGGCACTGATCGCATCAAGAGAGAAATTGAGACCAACTTCTGAATTGAGGTTCGTACGCTTGATTCGAATACCACGTGTCCAAGAACGAGGCCGATTGGCAGCAGCCAATGCTTCAAAGAGTTGGTCGCGTGCTATTACAAGGCGCCCATCAAGCGTATCGTCAAGTGACCAAAGTGCCGTCGGGGCGAGGTCGTTGGCGACTGCGTCGGCCAGTCTTGCGAGGAAAAGGTGAGTGGGAACAAGTCTCTTTTCCCGTCCCCAGTTGCCCTGATGAATGCCTGCCAGAACGAACTTCGTGTTTACACAAGGGCCGCCAGATGAACCTGGCATTGCTCCTGCACCATACTTCCATCTCGCGGTGATCCTCCGGATCTTGCGCACAGAACTAAAGCTGACGCCAACATCCTCGCCTTGGGGATAATGCATTAAGCAAACACTATCATTGGGTCGAAGGACATGGTCAGGTCCTGGCAGATCCAAGAATCCCACTCGCTTTCCCTCTGCCGAGTCGAGCCGTATGACGGCAACATCGTTGAACCCGTGATAGCCGGCGTCGTCTAAAGGTGGCTTCCCATCAAGTTCCTCTGGACTACATTGCGACGTAAGGTCATCGACTACAGATCCGCCGATCGTTGCATTGAGCCGCCCGGCGCCGTCGGATTGTCGAAAGCGGACTTGGACGCGCCCATCATCAGCGTTGCGTATCACGTGCCAGGCAGTGAGTACGAGTGAAGGGCCGATTAGGCATCCAGAGCCCGCAGCCATGCCCATAACATCAATTCTACATTTTTGCCGCCCGGCGCGGCTCAAAAATGAACCAAGCTGGTTGTGGTCAAAATTAGTTTGTTGGACGATATCGGCTGGATCCATAGGACCGATCGAAACACCGCGAGCCCTCATCGCGTCAATGAACACGATGTCTAGGCCTAAGTTGGCAATTTGCTCTTCGGCAAATTCGTAGGGATCAGGCGCTGCAGAGTATTCGGCGGCAGCCAAGAGGCCGCCAATTGTTAGTCGCTGACGCCCACCTCGCACAGCAAGCAACGCTGACTCACTTTGAGGACGATAGAACTCGATCGCATCAGCAACGCTGCCGCAAGATTCAGTATTCACTGTGGTTTTCAGCTCCCCCAACACCCCAAGCCACCGTTGCGCAATTTAACCCCTTCGTACCGAAAGGGTTACGCACTAGTAAACTGGTCCCCTGCAAACCGGATCCCTCATAAAAGTGAATGTAGCAACTTATAAGGGTACCTACAACAATTAAACCGACCAGCAGCCGTTGCCTCGAAGAGAGTGTTCCAAGCCTTATTTGTATGCCTCAGATGCCTGGCGCATCTTATTGAATAGATGCCAAAGAACCTTTTCCATTCATTGGGCCGACCGGACATAGAGTCCATATCTCCCCTCGGGCTTAGAGATTAAAGTTAAGGTCACACTGTTGATTTCCACTGAGAGCTGACCCGGCGCACCCCCGCCGGGTCAGCTCTCAGTGGAAATCAACAGCCTGATCAACACGCTGCCGAATGCTGATATCATCTCCTCGCATCGCTGCGTCTTCTCTCTCGAGAGAAAACATGCGTTGGCGCCAGATCTATCGATTGACCTTTCTACTATTTGGTTTGTGGTCGAAGGAGAGGACGACGGATTTTCAGTTCGCCAATTTGAGGCCGTCCAAAGTTGCCGCCTCGACGGCCTGAATGCAATGGTGTCAAAGCGAACCAGGGTCCACTTTCTGAATGAAAACGAAGTGGTCTTGCCTCGCTCCATTTGACATCTGACACCATAGTTACAATGTTTTTGCAAATTCATTATAACTGGATCGGGCGATGAAACAGATTGACCTCGTTTATAGAACGGCGTTCGCTGAACTAGCCCAGCGGATATTCGATGCTCAGTTTCAGGCAGACTTTCCCCTCGAAGGCCGGTTTGTTTCCGTTCCGGTCAAGGGGCGCAATTACTGGTATTTTGATCTCCCTATCCCCGAGGGCAAGGACAAGAGACGGTATGTCGGCCCGCAGGATGACGCCGACATCACTGCCCGGGTGAAAGCCCACAGGCAAGTCAAAGACGACATCCGGGAGCGGCGCAAGTTCGTCGGCATGCTGCTGCGAAGCGGCGGCATGTCCGCCCCGGATCGCTTCGCGGGTGAAGTAACCAAAGTACTCGCTGACGCGGGCCTCTTTCGTCTGAGGGCACTCCTCGTCGGTTCTGTGGCTTTCAGCTGTTACTCAGGCCTCCTTGGCGTTCGTCTCCCTGGTACCTCTATGCAAACAGGCGACGCGGACTTCGCGCAGGACTTTGCGATCTCGGCGGAAGTCGAGGACAGCCTGCCTCCAATCCTCGATCTCCTGAGATCGATAGACAGCACGTTCAGGGCGGTCCCGCACCAGGCCGACAAGGCAAAGGTGTTGGCCTTTTCGAATTCGGTAAACTACCGCGTCGAATTCCTGACGACCAACCGTGGATCGGATGACTATACGGGCAAGCCATCCCCAATGCCTGCCCTTGGAGGCGCGTCTGCCGAAAACCTGCGGTTCCTGGACTTCCTGATCTACGAACCCATAAGGACCGTACTGCTGCACCGGGAAGGCGTAAGCGTGAATATCCCTGCTCCCGAGCGGTATGCTGTCCACAAGCTGATCGTTGCATCCAGGAGGCGCACGGATGCCCTCGGGCGAGCCAAGAGGGATAAGGACCTCGTACAGGCCTCGCTGCTGTCCGAGGCGCGCGTGGAGACGCGACAGAGTTATTTACTTGCCGATGCCTACCGCGAAGCGTGGGCGCGCGGAGATCGACATAGCGATTGTAAGAGGAGATTGGATCCTGTGGTCCGGCTCAGCCGGTGGCGTTCGCGGCCTGTTTGAGCTCTTCGATATGCTCGCGGCAAAGCGTCTCAACCAGCTTATGGAGTTCCGCCGTCCGCTCCTGAAGCCAGATGAGCGCATCTTCGGAAACCTCGAAACGCTTCGAATAGCGTGCCTTGACGTAGGCCTCATTCAGGATGTTGTACCACGTGGTAAATCGCTGACGGTCGCGCGGCCAGATGTCGATCAAGCGATGATCGCGACCTTCGGAAAGTCCTCGCAGGAATTTGAGATTGTGAGACGCGGGCGAATAGTTGGTCAGTGTGAGGAGGTAGCAGTTGTAAGCGGTCTCCACTGCTTGGTGGAGTGTAAAGGCTGCTAGATTGAGGTACCCTGACTTTAGGTAAAAACCGACACCTTCGAGGAATCCCGTTGCATTTTTGAACTGCTTTCCAAAATGCTCCTCTGCCACCCTTAGTGCATCGGCAGGCCTGAGCGGTTTCGGGTCGGCCAGCTGCCTATCGTCGAATTCGTAGAGGACGATCCCTTCACGGGCGAGATCAACAAAAAATGGCTGGCCGTCATTTAGGAAATTACTGATCTCGCGAGCGCCGTGCACGATCAGGCTAACCGGCGTCTCGATCTCCTTGTCCCACATCAGCCGGTCTGTTGTCTTATCCCAGTATTTGGGATCGGCAAGTTCCTTGTTGCTGACGATGACAAGAATGTCGAAATCCGATCGGTAGCCTTTCGACGTATGCGGTTCATCCACCCAGTTGCCACGCGCGTAAGAACCGAACAGAATGATTTTGAAAATCCGTCCATCCTTCTTGGCGTCAGACTTCGAGCGCTCGACCAGATCAGCAAACTCTTCCTGGATAATTCCGACGACGCGCGCGAGCTCGCGTTGCTTTCGTTCCGGCAAATGTTCAAGGCTGGTCTTCATGTCTGCTCCGTTTCTGACGGTATCCTGTATGGTCCATTGTAAACTTCTTTGAAACTCCGATTTTTGGCCGCCGCCAATCGAATGCCTGTCTTACGAGACCATCCGCTGCGCGTTACCTGCGCCCGCTCCTGTTCGCCCAATCGCGCCAGCAATCCTAATCGTCGTATCGTCCACCTTTCCTGTCCCTTATCCCCCGTCACTGATCAATCGTGCGATCGGTTTGCGAATATCGCCCTGCCCCGATTGATGCGTTTTGTCTCCCTATTCAAACACGAGCAATTGCCACTTGGCGACTACTACTTTTAGTAGTCGAAATCGCCGTTTGATGTTGCTAGCCTCGCCAGCGGTAAACAGACAAGGGCGCACTTACGACTTGCCGCGCATCAGAGCGCTGAATTTCCCCGTTTGCGGATCGGAGATTTCGGTTGGCGATTTATCATCTCAGCACCAAACCTGTCTCGCGCTCATCCGGCCGAAGTGCTGTGGCATCTGCCGCCTATCGTTGCGCGGTTCTCCTCACCAATCAGCGCGACGGCCTTGTTCATGACTTCACCCGTAAAGAGGGCGTGGAGCATAAAGAGATCGTATTGCCGGACGGTCTTTCTGCCGATTGGGCTTTGGATCGTTCGGCTTTGTGGAACGCCGCCGAGTTTGCAGAAAAGCGCAGGGATGCCCGCGTCGCCCGCGAATTCGAAATCGCGCTTCCGCATGAGCTGTCGCCAGAAGGGCGGCTGAAGGCTGCACGCGCCTTTGCCCAGGATCTGGCAAACCGCTATGGCGCAGCCGTGGATTTTGCCATCCATTCGCCCAGTGAGAATAGTGATATCAGGAACCACCATGCGCATGTGCTGATGACGACGCGACAGCTTGGCAAAACCCGTCTTGGCGAGAAAACTTATCTTGAGCACAAGAACGCACGGCTGCTGGCAAATGGTATGGCGACAACCGACATGCAGCTTCGCGATATCAGGCAGGCATGGGAAGGCATTGCCAACCGTCAGCTTCAGCGCGAAGGCCTGGATGTTCGCATCGATCATCGCTCGCATGTGGAGCGCGGTCTCGAATTGTCGCCGACCGAGCACATGGGCGTGCATGCCTCGCAGATGCAGCAGCAAGGATTGACGGTCGAGCGCGGCCGGCTGGATGACAAGGCGGCACGGCAAAATGCGGAACTGATCCGGCAAAAACCGGAACAGGTTCTGACGCTGATCAGCCATGAGAAGAGCGTGTTCGATCGGCACGATATTGCCAGAACCTTGCATCGCTATATCAACGATGACGCCCAAACGTTCCGGAACGCCTTTGCCGCTGTCATGGCGTCGTCAGCGCTTGTCGAACTTCAGGCTGATGGAATCGATCCAGAGAATGGCGAGGTTTCCAATGCGCGCTATTCGACGCGGGAGATGATCGACCTGGAACTCGCAATGGCGCGATCGGCGGAGCGGTTGCATCAGGCGCAGTCCCATGGCGTCGATCATCGCCATGTCGAGCGTGCCATGGAGAGGCAGGATCGCTCTCTTCGGACAAGCTCTGCCGGACCGTCGGCCGCGAGCGATCCTTCTTCAGGATTGTCGGACGAACAGCGTTATGCGATTGCGCATATTACCGGGCGAGAACGCATCGCTGCCGTGGTCGGTTTTGCCGGTGCGGGAAAGTCCACCATGCTGGCAGCAGCGCGTGAGGCGTGGGAGGCTCACGGCTATCAGGTCCATGGCGCGGCGCTTGCCGGAAAGGCGGCCGAGGGTCTTGAGGAAAGCTCTGGCATAGAGAGCCGCACGCTTGCGTCATGGTCTTACAGCTGGGACCATGGCCGGGATCTGATCGGCCCCCGCGACGTGTTCGTCATCGACGAGGCCGGCATGGTCGGGAGCCGCCAGCTTGCCCGCTTTATCGGCGAGGCCGAAGCGCGCGGCGCAAAGATTGTTCTTGTCGGCGACCATGAACAGTTGCAGGCAATCGGGGCCGGTGCACCCTTCAGGGCGATTGCCGAGCAGATTGGCCACGTCGAACTTTCCGGCATTCGCCGCCAGCGCCATGATTGGCAGCGAGAAGCATCGATTGCCTTTGCCACCCACAAGACGGCAGATGGCTTGGCTGCCTATCGCGATCACGGCGATATCCACCTTGCGGAAAGCCGCGACACGGCGATGGCAAAGATCGTGCGTGATTATGTCGCCGACAGTGCTGAGCGTCCGGATGGCAGCCGGGTTGCCATGGCGCATCGTCGTGCCGATGTGCGCGCCCTCAATACCGCTATCCGCTCCGAATTTCAGAACCGGCAAAGGCTAGGGAGCACTCAAGAGCTGAGCGCCGGTGCGGACTGTGGGGATGGTGAGAATGTTGGAGAACGCGTGTTCCAGACCAATAACGGCAAACGCGCCTTCGCCGCCGGTGACCGGATCATCTTCCTCGAAAACAACCGCGACCTCGGCGTGAAAAACGGCATGCTTGGCACGGTCGAGCATGTCGAGCCGAATAAGATCATCGCCCGGCTCGATAGTCGAGGCAGCGACAGTGTGAGCATTCTGACCGACAGCTACCAGGCGATCGACCACGGTTATGCGACGACGATCCATAAAAACCAGGGCGCGACGGTCGATCGCGCCTTTGTGCTGGCGTCCAGCACCATGGACCGGCATCTTGCCTATGTCGCCATGACAAGGCATCGCGACAGCGTGCAGCTCTATGCCGACATCACGGAGTTCAGCAATGCGGGCCGGCTGGTCGATCACGGCGTTGCGCCCTACGAGCATAATCCGCAGTCACGCGACAGCTATTTTGTAATCCTCGAGAATGACAAGGGCGATCATCGCACGGTGTGGGGCGTTGATCTCAAGCGAGCCATGCGAGAGGCATCACCAGAGATCGGAGACCGCATTGGACTGCAGCATGAAGGCGCCACGCCTGTGACGCTTCCGGACGGTACAAAGGCCGAGCGCAATGCATGGCGTGTCGTCAAGGGTGATGAACTCGCCTACCAAAAGCTGGCAAGCCGCCTGTCGCGTTCCGGCGCCAAGGAAACCACGCTGGATTACATCAGCGACTTTGCCGAGCGGCGCGGGATCGCAAGCGACAGATCGATCACCAGCGACCAAAGGATCGCGGAGCAGCTCGGGCTCAGGAGCGAGATCGAACTTGCTTCCCGCCAAAATGCGCGTCAAGACGTTTTGTCCCGTGCGGCCCAGCTGCAATGGGAGCAGCAGGATCGGCCATCAGAACGTCAGCAGGTTGACGAGGAACGTGCCAGCGATCTGGCCGGCCCTGTTCGTCGCGTATACCCTCGCAATTCGGTCGCCGGAAATATCGATGACGGACAGCGGGACGACCGGACAGAGGATAATAAAGGATATCGCCGCATCCGCTGGTCCGACCTCATGTCGCAAGACGGCGCCTTCCCTGCCCCCACAGAAACTGTCGGCCAGCAATCGTCACTGGAACCCGGTAAGCCAGCTCCGCTTGTGCCAGCAATCACCCGTTACGAAAGCAGCATCGAACAGGTGGCACAGATCAGGGCGATGTCCGTTATCGAGCAGCAATTCGATACGGTCGAATCTCTGGTGCGGCACGTGTTCCGTGATCCGGCCGAGGTCGCCGCAAGATTGCGCACCGCGATGACCGAGAAGGAAGGCAATGGCAAGATCATGGCGAAGGCCATGGCCGAGCAACCAGAGCGCTTCGGGGAGCTACGTGGCAAGTCAGGTCTGTTCGGATACAGCAGGGAGCGGAAGGAGGCGTTGCAATATGCCAGGCCTCTCTCTGCCCATATCGGCTATGTCTCCGAGGCATGGGAGCGCCGGCTTGGCGAAGAACGTCAAAGCGAACAATGGCAGCGCGACAAGCGTGACGTGATCGAGGTGCCAGGCCTCACGCCGCGTAGTGCCGAGATCATCAGCCAGGTGGAGAAAATGCCGGTCGAGAGGCGAAGCAAGTTCATCAAAGAACTGCGATCGTCACCTGAGGGCCGGACCGCGCTTGATGAGGCCACCCTGGTGGCTGAAGCGCTCGCGCGTCGATTCGGCAATTCCGATCCTCGCAGGTTCACCCAAGAGCTCGAGGCACGCCCCGAGCTCGCAAAACAGGCCGAGCAGATCAAGACGATCGCCCGCATGGTGGATCGTACACGCCATGCTGAGCTCAGCCATGACCACGCGCTGAAACAGCAACTGGTCCGGTCTCAAGGGCTTGGATTGAGTCGATAATAGGTACCGACGGCAAAATTGGCGTCATTAAAACGGCCGCGGTTGAAAGTGCGCCACGCTTCCAAATTTCCTAGGGGTCGCGGTGGACTTAATCCGTCGCGGCTGGAGAGAGCATTCCGCTTCTGACGTGTTTGCGTGTCGGGGTGCAGAAAATCTCGATGTAATCGAACATGGCCCTGACTTCGCGGCTCAATGTCTGCTCGCTCACGGACACGCAGAAACGGCGACGCCGCCCGCTATCGACAATATCCATACGGCTGACTTGCAGCCGCTTCTCTATCGTTAAATCCACGTTTCTCACACTGTCTATATTGACGTCCATATAGACAGAACATCCAGTTCGCCTCACTTCTCAGCAAGGCGGCCCTCCTCGGAGGAGTACCCTGCACCAGTTGAATAAATTGTGAAACTGCGCACCTTCCTCAGCACCTCCACATGCTTGCTCGAAAGCCTGTTCGAGGGCTGCTGACTAACATCATTCTCGGCATGGCCGTGCGTCGTGAAGGCGCGAAGAAGCCGAAAAAGAATGGGTTGCTTGTGTTGGACGAGTTTGTTCGCCTCGGCCGGATGGAAAAACTGATAGTAACGTTTCCAAAGGCGGGGTGGCTGCAGTTTAGGTCTCAGGCTCGCCAGCATGCCTGCTAATGATGTCCTGGATCTCGGCTGGCTTGAAGGCCACCGCGGCCGCCCAGAGGCCGAAGCCGCCGGCGCTGTTGATAGCCTTGATCCATTCGTCCAAGGCGTCGCGCTTGGCCTGGTTCTGCGGGCTGTCGATACCCTTGATTTCCAGCACCAACGTCCTGCCGTTTGCAAACCTGACAAGGAAATCTGGCAGATAACGGCGACGCGAGCCGCCCCACATGTAGTGGATCTGCAGACCCAAGTGATCGTTCTTGGCGTAACTTACAACTTCTTCTCGGGTCTCGAAGAGGTTTGCCGCATAGCCTTCCCAGGAGGCGTCGCCGACGAGATGACTGATATGGGAGCGGATCGCCGGAAAACAGGGCTTTGTCGTATACCAGGTCCGCATATTGGCGGTACTGCCGATCGGATTTTCCTCGTCGAAGACCGGTGCTAGCCGTTCGACATTCTGTTCGGTCACATGGCGCATGACGTGCTGGACCACGAGATCGATGTTGAGCGCTATCAGGATGCGGCGGCGCAAATCGTCGGAGTGGAAGAGCGAGGGAATCTCCAGGCGGTCAGATTGCAGGAAAGTCTCGACGATGCGGACGAGCTGGGCGCCTAAATACTCCTGGGTGCCGGAAAAACCGTGGCGCATCTGCGTAAAGGCCTTGCGGGCGGCCTGGAAGACCAGACGCTGCAGGCGAAAACCGTCAGGCAGCTTCTGCAGATCGATCGCCGAGATCTGGCCCATGTCGGCTGCGCCGCCCAGCGCCGGCGCCAATTCGGCGGTGATCGGCGTTGCTGCGGGATCGAGGAACAGGGTCAGCACATTGGTCCAGTCGACCGTCAGCTGCGGCCGGACGACCGTTTCGACACGCAAAATATTGGGCCAGCGGATTTCCAGGTTGCTCCTTTCGGGCAGGACCTCGATCTGGGTGCTGGCTTTGGGCGGTGGCGGGGCTTCACCACCTTCGCCGGTCTCGGCGATGGTCAGCGGCACGCCGAAGACGTTGACATATTCGGGCAGAAAGAGGCCGTTCTCGTCGGTGTCGTAGGAGACCCGGCGCAGACCGCGGCCAACGACCTGTTCGCAAAGCAATTGCGAGGTGAAGGCACGCAGACCCATGATGTGGGTGACGTTCTTGGCGTCCCAACCTTCTGAAAGCATGGCGACCGAGATGACGTTCTGCAGGTCCTGGCCGGCCGCACCGCGCTTGCCGACATTGTCGATGATCTCGCGGAGCAACTCTTCCTTCTTCAGTTCATTGAGGCGCTGTTTCCTAGTTTCCGGCAGATCGGTCGCCTCGACGATCGCCTTCAGCTTCGCCTCATAATGCTTGTCGGAGGTGGCAGTCTCGCCAAGCTCGGCCTTTTCCAAAACCCTGGAATCGACCCGCAGTGTCCTTTGCGGCGCGTGTAGCTCCGGCCAATGGGCATCGCCCTTGTTGAAATAAGTCTCGATGCGGGCCGCGGTCTCAGTTCTGTTGCAGACCGTCAACATCACGGGCGGGGAATGGTGGCCGGCGTCGCGCCACGCCCGTCTCGTTTCGCGCCAGTCTGCGCCTAGCAAAGTATAGGCGTCCTGGACGAGCTTTGGCAGCGGCTCATGGGGCTCGGCCTTTGCGCGGTTCAAGTCCTCAGAGACTGATGGATCGCGGTAGAGATGATAGAGTTTCGAGCGGAGCGTCTTTGCGTCGGGAAGCGCGTCGTCGCGGACGACGATGCGGGGGGTCTTGACCAGGCCCGCCTCGATTGCGTCGTTCAAACCAAAGTCGGAAACGATCCAGTCGAACAAGGCCGTTTCCGTGCTCTTCTTGCCGGTTGGGGCGAAGGGGGTGGCCGATAGGTCGAAACAGCGGTTAATCCGGCGCGTCTTGTGGATGCGATCCAGGCCTTCAATCCAGCGGGTCGCCTCGTCGAGGTCAATGCCTTGTTCGGCCGCCTGCTTCTTGCTGATCTTGGCTTCGGGCGGCTTCCGGTAGGCATGATGGGCCTCGTCATTGATGACGATGATGTCCTTGTGGCCAGCCAACTTGCCCAGGACGCGGCGGGTAAAGGCCTCGTCGGATTCGCGGCCCTTCTTTACCACCGACCGGTCCTGGTCCTTCAGGGGCATCAGGCTGTGCCAGTTTTCGATCAGAACCTCGGCCTGGTTCAGCTTCTGGCGCAAATCTTCGGAGGGGCAGAGGTCGAATTCGTCATAATAGCTACCTTCCGTCGGAATCAGTACCTGCAGGCGTTCCTTGACGGTCAGCCCCGGGGCTACGATGAAGATAGCGCGGCTGAAGTCGCCGGTGCGCTTCGGATAGGTCAAAGCGTTCAGGACCTGCCAAGTGATGATCATAGCCATGACAGTGGTCTTGCCGGCGCCGGTGGCCATCTTGTTGCAGAGCCGTTCCCATGGACCGCCATCGCCGGGAATGGCGATACCTTGTTTAAAGGCTGCACCGCCTTCGACCCACCATATCAGCGTTTCGATCGCTTCCAGCTGGCAGAAATAAAACGGATAGGGTGGCTCGGGCCTCTTGTCCTCCGACTCCAGAAGGCGGATGGTGCGGCCATGCCAGTGTTCCAGCAGCTTACGGGTGATGATGGTAATGCCGGGCCAGCCGGCTTCACGCCAGGCATCGACGCGGGCGCGGATGAGGTTGACGAGATCCAGGGTTTCGGTGCGCTTGGTGTTGTTGCGCGCGTCGAAGATCTCATAACTTGCCGGGCGGCGCTCGGGCTTGATTTCTAGACGGCCGCCCCTGCCGTCGATCCAGTGCTGCTGCGGGCGGACAAAGGGCGTGTTGATAATCAGCGACATTGTTTTCAGCCTTCCAACGTCATGATCTTCAGGGATTCGATCCCGCGATCATCGACAATCTTGACGGCGATACGGCGGTTGTCGCCGGCGGCGAAGGGCAGCGACACGGTTTTGTGGAACTGGCTCAAAAGGTCGGTGTCCAATTCAGCACGAACCGTGGCCTTCAGGCGATTCCATCCGCCCTTTGCATCGGCCATCGGGAAAAAGACCTGGTGGGGCATCAATGAGCGGTTGTCATAATCGGTATCGAGCGACCACATAGCGATCTGTTTTTTGCCGCCGGAGACGAGATCGCCCTCCTTCGGGTCGAAATAGTCGAAGCCGTTGACCTCTACTTCGAAAAGCCCGTCCTTTCTCTTGCGCAGCTCGATGTCGGGCTGGCCCATCAGCCAAAAGGACTGGTTGGACGAACGGCCTTTTTTCAAGTCCTCGGTCAGAAGGTCGGTGTTCATCTGGGCTTTCAGAAGGGTCACTCCTGGCCAGTTGATCTCGTCAATGTCTTTTGCTGCTTCAGGGTCGAAGGTAAATGCACAGAAGAGGATAAATTTAGGGGAAGGCCGCAGGGTCTCGGCTTCGGACAAAGCGAGTTCGACCTGTCGTTGTTCCAACGCTGCATGTTCGGGTCCAAAGCTTACAATGACACGTTCGCCGGTGTCGGCCAGCGAGCCGCTGGCATGGATATATTTCAGGCCCGGCAAAGTCTCGAATTCGGCAAATCGTAGGATCGCGCCGCCCTTTGCCCTGATACCGGTCTTCAACAACTCGTCACGCCAGAGCCCCTGTCGGGAGGTTTCGCCGGAGCGGGCAATTGTCTCATCGGCCTCCTGCGGCGAAAGGGTTTCGTCGAGCGAAAGGACGGTCGGCGCCGGTACCGCTTCGACAGAGAAAGGCCCACAGATGCGCATCTTGTTCGGGTCTTTGCGCGGCTTATCGTAGAGGGTTTCCTGCTCGGCATGATCGTCGATCGACTGATCCATGCGGCGCTGCATGGTCTGGCGCGCGGCATGAAAGGCGTTAAAGGGGAGCCGTGCGACTTCCGGCCAGTTATCACCTGTCTCTGGGGTGGGCCAGTCGAAGGGTACCTCCCACTCATGGAGTGTCTCGCCACGCGCAAAATTGACGGGCTCACCCTTGCGTAGTCCCTGCGGAGATATCAGCGGCCGAGGCGGTTCGGCCAACAGTGCCCGGTTTAGATCTTCGAGGGCAGCCGCAATTCGGGGGTGCTCATCCTCGTAGATCGCATCGATGTCCGGATTGTTGGCGATGCTCTTCAGGGTGATGTGAGGGACAGTCTCATAGTCGAAGCCACCCCTCAGCCCTTCATGGGGATAACGCAAAGTGTAATAATCGAAGGAGGCGGTCATCAGGCGTTGCTTGGCCAAAGTGATCGCCACACGGGAGGTGTCGCAGGTGACCCAGCGCCTGCCCCATTTCTCTGCAACGAAGGCGGTAGTGCCGGAACCGCAGGTGGGATCGAGCACCAGATCGGCGGGGTCGGTGGTCATTAGGACACAGCGCTCAATAACCCTTGACGTTGTCTGAACCGCATATACCTTGGGATCGGAGGCACTGGCACCACTGCTGACATCGTCCCATAGGTTATTGCGCGGCATAACGGGAAAATCCTCAAATAGTCTCCTGTACTTGAGAATTGACCCAGCCGGCAGAATACGATCTGACTTAATCAAGCGTGGAAAACCCGTCTCGCCGGTCTTCCAGTAACCAGAGCGAGGGCGAATCTCCTCCCCCATAAACGTTACCGGAAAATCGCCCGGGGGTCGTTGTGAGGTGATTGGGTGAGATGCGTATACTGAGCCTTCTGCAGAAAGAGCTTCGTATTCAGACCGCTCGTCCTTTCCAATGCGCCGCGCGCTTCCGTTTGGCAGCCGCAGATACTGGTACTCACCGCCACCCGCACCATCTAAGGCCTTGAGCTCATAAAGTTGTCGATACTTCACGACTGATTTGTTTTTAGCGAACCAAACTAGGTAATCCGCAGTATTCGAAATCAGTTCCGATGTGGCACCGCTTGTTTTTTGAACGGTAATGACACTGATCAGGTTCTCCCGACCAAATATCTCTTCGAGGATCTCGGTCACATGGTGAAGATTCTCGTCCGAAATCTGCACAAACACCGACCCGCTCTCGGTCAGTAGTTCGCGGGCCAACACCAACCGGTCGCGCAGATAGGTCAGATAAGAGTGAATGCCGAGCTCCCAAGTGTCCCGAAAAGCCTTGATCATCTCCGGCTCCTGGGTCAGATCGTCGTCGGATCTATCTTTGACGTCACGCTTGCTCGTAAATGGCTGAAAGTTCGAGCCGTATTTGATGCCATAGGGCGGATCGATGTAGATCATCTGGACTTTGCCGGCCATGCTCTCCTTGGTTAGCAGCGAGTTCATGACGAGCAGGCTGTCGCCGGCGACCAGGCGGTTCGACCAGCCCTTTTCGTGGTGATAGAAATCCAGCGCCTGGCGCAGCGGAAGGTTTTCGAAGGGGGCGGCGAAGAGGTCGGGCTGGCGCCATTGGCTCGGCCCATCCTTGCCCTTCAGGCGCTTTGCGACATTGGCCAGAATAGTTGCCGGGTCTACCCGTTCGTGGACGTGCAGCGAGACGGTGTCGACCTCGAAGGATGTGCGTTCAGACTTGCCGGTCCAGTTGAGATAGGGAGCCTGCAGCCGCTTCAATTCGAGCAGCGCGTCCTTCATGCGTTCGGGATCCCCGCTTTGCAGCGCGTCGTCGATCATGTTTTCAATGCCGGCACGGGCGCTGTCGAAATTCAGGACCGGATCGAGATGCGGGTCATAGGCCCAACTGGTCCTCGCGCCATCCGGATCGGTGCCGGCGTGGACCATGCCGACTTCCGGATTGTTGACCCGGGTCTCGCCATGGCGGTAACTCAGAATCTCGGTGGGTTCGCCCGACCGACGCGGGCTTGCCATACGGGTGATTCTTGCTTTCCTTGCGCCTTGCTGTTGCGGCTCGTCCTCTTCCTGTATTTCCAGGGTTAGGTCGGCTACGTCAGCCCGGTAGATCGATCCGCCGCGGCCCTTGCCCTTAGCCAGCAGACCTTCTTCAACCAGCGCGTCGCGTGCCGCGGCATAGTCTTCCTCTGTCAGGTCGAAGAGCTGATCGCGTAGCTTTGCCAGGACTGCCGCATTTCCAATCGAAGAGCCATCTTCAGGGGTCAAGGACAGGATCAGGTCGGCGAGGCTGTCGGACATGCGGCTCTATTCCCATAGTTGCAAAAGAATCTCATATGACAAAGCCATAGCGCGAACAGGCCAGGTTTGCACGTTTCAATCTTCAAACGGCGGATAGCGGCAGGTTGATCTGCTACTGAATTCAACCCCGTTGCCGCAGTAGGTCCACGTTCTGCTACATATCTGTCGCAGATGCTTTCGGCACAAACCCAACTCCGAACCCGAACAGCCGACCGATCTTTTCCAACGCTTCAAGCGTGGGATTCGCCGTGCCGGCTTCGATTTCGGTAACTTGGCGTCGAGTAAGTGCCAGCGTTTTGGCGAACTCCTCCTGGGTCATTCCGAAACCTTTTCGGATATCTGCAATGGCTTCAGGCAGCTTTAGATCACCATTGCGCGAACGCTCCGCCAGTGTTCGCCGGTTTTTGAGAATCTCATCTTTGGTGGGTTTCTTCCAACGAGCCATTCAGTTATTCTCCGGCATCATTGGCAGGTCGCCCAAACGCTATCAGTGGTTTCGATACAGCGTCCCATCGCACGGTACAGAATGTCCAGAGACGCTCCCATATCTTTCGCCATGGCCGGAGCCTGGCGCAGATGTTTGGCAAACTGGGAAAGCGCAGCCCCAAGCGCTTTCCACTCTATGGGATCGGGCAATCGACGAGGCCTTCCCGCGAGATGGTCGACTGCCTGGTACAACGTCACCTACTCATCCTCAGGAATGAAGCCACCAATCTGGCGTTTCCAGAGCCGAGCAAACAAACCTTCCTGCTCGATCAGTTCCTCGGGCCTTCCCTCTTCGACAATCCGGCCGTGATCCAGCACGATGATCCGGTCCATCCGCGCAATGGTCGAAAGGCGGTGCGCAATGGCAATCACCGTTTTGCCCTCCATCACCAGATTGAGCTTGTCCTGAATGGCGGCCTCCGACTCGCTATCAAGGGCGGAGGTGGCTTCGTCGAGGATGAGGATAGGCGCATCTTTCAACAGCACCCGCGCAATGGCGACCCGTTGTCGCTGTCCGCCGGAAAGCTTGATGCCTCGGTCGCCGACAAAAGCGAGATACCCTTTTCGTCCTTCGCTGTCGGCGAGATCGCCGATGAAGGCGTCGGCGTTCGCCACTTTCGCCACCTGCTCCACTTCCTCCTGCGTCGCATCCGGTCGACCGTAGCGGATGTTGTCGCCTACCGACCGGTGCAGCAGGGCCACGTCCTGGGCAATAACCCCGATATTGCGGCGCAGGCTCATCTGCGTCACCTCCCGAATATCGTGCCCGTCGATGCGAATGGCGCCCTCCTGAATGTCGTAGAAGCGCAGGAGTAGATTGACCAACGTCGTTTTTCCTGCACCTGACAGACCCACAAGACCAACTTTCTCCCGGGCGCGCACGGTCAGCGACAGATCATCTATCACCGGTCTGCCTGACTTGTAAGCAAAGCGGATGTGGTCGAAATCGATGTTCCCATGCGAAACGCTCAATTCCGCCGCGTCGGACCTGTCCGTAATCGTGGGCGGCGTTGTCATGACGGGCATGGCATCCTTGATTGTGCCGATCGCCTGGAATATCTGCTGGCCCATCTGCAGGAAGGTGAATGTGTGCCCTGAAAGCCGCTGCAATATATAGACCGCACCGACGAATTCTCCGACCGTGATGAAGCCCTTCACCAGACCGGAAAAACCCACCGACAGAATTGCCAGCCATAGCGCCATGTTGAGCGCAACCACGACTAGTTCGGACGCGCGATAGACACGCTGTTCACGATGCTGCGTCTGCACGGCTTTCATCAGGATGCGGCGGATTGCGCCTGCCTCGCTGTCTTCGGCCGCGAATTGCTTGATCATCTGCATGTTGCTGTAGAGATCGGTGATCGCCCCCGAGACAAGGCTCTTTTGTTTCGCCGAGCGCCGTGACCGCTCCGTGAAGACCGGGGCAAGTTTGACGGCGAGAACGACATTGAGCACGATCCAGAAGAACACCGGCAGCGCCAGTTGCCAGGACAAGGCCGCCAGGAGCGCAAGAGAGCCGGTCATTTGCAACAGGAAACGCGGTCCGATCTGAAACGCGTTGATAATCTGCTGCTGAACGGCTGACGAGACCTGCGAAAGACGCGAGGCGACCTGTCCCGCATAAAGCTCATGGAAAAACGCCAGATCCTGCCGCTCCACAGCCTTGTGACCCTGCCACTGTATGGCCGCCGGCATCGCGATGCCAAGGGTGTGCGAGGTGAGTGTGTTGAGAAGAAACGACGCTATCGGCATCGCGGGGAAAATCAACAGCCCAAGCAAGGTCAACAGCGGCCATTCCTTGCGCAGGAAAGCTTCTGCTCCCTGCGCCGTCACACCATCGACGATGACGGACAGCCCCCAGATGATCGACAGATTGATGGCTTCCACAGCCATCGACGACAAGGCAAGAGCAATGAGGACGCCCCGAAACATCCCTATGAAATGCAAAAGTACCGCCACGGGCCCCTTCGACGGCAGTGGCCGAAAGAGAATGTCGAGCGGCCGTATCAGCGTCTCGAAGGGGCGGAAAATCGTATCTGAAATCGACATGGGCCTCTCGGATCGCGGTTTGGCATCGACGGGGAGGAATCAGCTACGTGTCCGGCATGGAACCATGAATGGCGTTCAATCTCAATTAGCGGCTGTTTTTTTTGAGGATTGGAGCGCGTGGTCTGGGCTCGGTGGAATAGCTATCGGCCCAGTGAAAAAGCTTGGTACAGCCGCGTTTCGTGACAACGCGCGGACCGGATGTCACGCTGGCAAATGCATCCGATGCCCGACACTCAGTTGGACCATGAGACACACCTCCGCCGATCCCTGCTCTTGAACGGATATGAACCAGCGTTAAGAGAAATGGTTAAAAATATCGTGCAATTTCAGGAAGATAACAGGATCAGAGGTGTGATCCATCCTTCGAGCGCCGCAAGGGACTAAGCAAAAGGAGTCCCGCAGTATGAATGCCCCACTTCGCGGCGGCGCTCAGCCCGTCTTCTGACCTTTCTCATTCCTCATCGAACACCAGGAGGACCTCATTCAGTGAGATAGATTTTCACGGTTTCCCGCTCTTTGTCGGCCGTTAAAGCAGTCTGCCAGCTAAATTCCTCTTTCAGCTTCTGGTGAACAACGTCTTTGATGTCAGTCGCCTCTGGGGGAAGTTGTTCCTCCGTAAAGAAATCTCGCCTGCCTGAGCCGAAGATAAGCGTACCGTCCTCAAGATATTCGATGGCTCCGGTCTGCGACAATCTGGTCAGCTGGCTTGATGCCAACGACATCACGGTTTCAATCGCAACAGGGCCGCTTGAGACGGCTTGCAGAATTTCGGTGAAGATGCCGACATACAGGCCCGAATTCGCTAAACCGGGAAGCTCAATGAGCGAGTAGCCCTCTATCAGGTCGTTTCTGAAGCGACTTTGATCGGCCTCCAGAAACAGTGCGTAATTACTGCGCAGGATCTCGGCCGGAGCAACAGTCGCATCCCACCCAGCACCTGGCGGGTCTTGGATGTCACCCCTAATACCGCTTGTGCATAACGTCCAAACACATCCGCTTCTGGAAGTCGGCGCAAGACCATTCACCGTGTTGATAGCAGAAACCTGCGCCATGGCGTCGTTCATGGCGGAATTCATGGTGGAGGCTGTCAAGCGGCCCGCTCCGTTTCGGACTGACCGACCTTTGGATTCCAGAACATGAATGCCGCCGGGACCGAATGCGAATAGGTCAGCCTCCTGCCGACCAACTGTAAGCAGCGGAGCTTTGAGTGCCGGACCGACTGCGGGCAGCCAAACTGATCGCGATGCGTGCACAACCTTAGGAGCGTTCAGCATCTGGCAAGCAAATAGCTTGGTGAAGCCCTGTCCGATATAGTAAGCGGCATGCTTGCTTTCGCTATTGTCCACATCGAAGTAGTAGCTCGACAACGCCAGAGCGCCACCAGGACGCGTGTCCAGGAATGGGAGAACATTTCCTACGATATGGATCACCCTACGTGCCCAATCGGGACCGAAGTTTTTGAAAAAACCGTCATAACCGCATGACAAAGCCGCTAAAAACAGCTTCCATTTCGAACATCGAAGGCGTTTGCGACCATTCAATATGCTAAGTGAGCCGGTGAATCCGCTGCATTCGATTTCGATGGACATACTTTTGGACAGTATTTACGGAATGATTACCCGGTGTTTAGCTCATGAAGATGAATACATCATAAAAGGTGTTACGGAAATCCGTTATGGGACAACCTTGCTACGCAATAGGGTCAGGCATTGAGTAAAAACCACATCTGATCCACAAAGGTCACAGTTCAACCTCTTCAAATCCTTCGTCTGAGTATTCCGACCGAGGCCCCGACGCTCTTACCAGCGCGAAGGCGGTCGTGACATCCTCATCGCGCAGCTTCAAAGCAATACGAAAGTCGTCTTCCTCTGTGGCCGTCTGCACGAGCGATGCATCAAACAGCTCTGGCTCGACATCAAGGAGCCTTGGTCGCTTGCCCTGCTTTGCGTCACCATGTTTGACACAATTCACGATCATCCTCAGCCGGTCCAGGCCAGCTTCGTCAAATTGATACTCAGGTCGAGCTTTTGCAAGGCCGACCCATTCTTTAAACGTCTTGCCACCCAAACTGGTGCGGCATTGGTTTTCCCAGAAATGATAGATCATCATCGCAAACGCTTCTCGCAGCGTTTTCAACGACTGCTCGGCTTCCCAGTCAAGATCGATCAAGTGATCGACGTAATCCCGCTCTTCGTTATCGTTTGAAGCGGCCGCTATGGACGCTTGAATCTCGTCCATCTGGACCTTCACCGTTTCTTTCTCTCGCTCGAATGTTTTCCGGCTTTCCTGGTAAGCCCGCTCGATGCTTCGAAAGCCCATTTGAAAACCGATTGTCGCCCAAGTAACCATTGAAACCTCCAATATTCGTTTGTTTGCGGCTGAAAAGAAATGAACCGCCGACCAGCTCGTTGGATGATCCAAGGCGCTGTAAGCGCGTGATTTATCGGAAAGCAGCGGGAATGGTGACGCTGCGGTAAAATTTAGGTCTCACCCGAACGTCCTATCGACTTCCCTTCCCATCCACCATGGCGTCAGAAATACCGGTCAACGTCGTGATTTCTGGTGAAATCGGCTTCGTAGGCCGCGGAGACGGTCGAAGGGCTCTTGGCCCCCCACTCATCCCGTCCAGCCCACGTCGAAAAGGTACGATTGTCGGCTCAATAATCTTGTTCAGATCGGGATCGAGGCCTGTCGTCTCGACGTCGACCATTAAGCCCAGGCTCGTCTCCGCCGCGTCGTATCCTTCCACCGGCCTTCGCGGTCGAAGGCGCCGTAGTACCCGATAGTCTGAGCTGGCCTCTTGCGCCGCCGCTAACCCTTCCAATTTTGGGGCATCGATCATCAGTCGAATACGCCCCTTGCACCGACATTCTGGACAGATGACACAGCGATCCGAACCTGAGCTGCACGCCCCTCCTCGTGGAACCAGAGTTCCCCAATCTTCGCGTCATCACTTTTCGGAAGCGGTTTTGCTTCCCGCACCTTGAAGGTGGTCGGAAGGTTCACCGATGTTCCGAACACGAGCGCGTGCTGCTTCGGCAACGACGGCAAACGCTTCAGGACCGCTTCGGAAATGAATGGCGTCATCTGCCGGATCTGCGAAAGGTCATCCGGGTTCTGGATTCTATGGATCACAAAATTCGAGCATTGCGAGAGAATAGTTTTGGAAAGTTCGCTTGGTCGTTGCGAGGCGACCAACAGGAAAAGCCCGTATTTTCGCCCCTCTTTGGCAATGCGTTCATAGATCTTGCTGGCGTCGATCGCAAATTTCGAGGGCGTCTCGGAGACGTAGCGATGGGCCTCCTCAAGCAAGAGGTGAACAGGGAAACGGTTTCTTGGCTCGGCTTGCCGAAGCAACCGAAATGTCATGCGCGCAAGCACCGACGAAACGAGTTCGACCACCTCGTCCTCGACAGCGTTCATATCCACTATGATGATCTGATTGCGTTTTTTCCAATGCTCGCCATTTTTTGACAGCCCAAGTAACTGTTCGAGGAAAGCCTCCATTGTCGGGGTCGTTTCGCCCGGTTTGATGTCGTAACGCATGAAGGCATATTCGGATCTATCGCGAAGCGACTTGAACCGGGTAAACATCTGCGAGCAGTAATCACGAATTTGCCTGTTTCCATGCGCCTCTTCATAGAGGATCGCAAAATCCAAGCATTCTTCAAGATCATCGAACGTGAACGGCGTCCGCTTGTAGGACGGCAGATCAACATCTTCCCGAAGTTTTTTGCGAACTTCATCCAGAAATGGAGCCAGATTTCCCGCGGCGAAATTTCCGTACTGGTAGTTTGCTCCATATTTCTGGAGAAGATTTGTGTTCAGGTGTTTCGTTGGATACTTCTGCAACAACGATACGACGCGTTGAAACTTTGCGACGGGCGAGTCCCCATCGGCACCCCTGAAGCATTCAATGACACAGGTGGCGATAAAGTGCTCCTTGATCGCCAAGGCTTCCGGAGCGTTTTCCCGAAACAGCCCCGTCAGGCCCAAAGCTGTACGAAGAACCGGAATTTGCGTTCGCTCGCTGGCTTGCAGAAGCAGCTCCCATTCAGATTGTTCCAGGAACCAGTGCGGGAGACGGAATTTCCCGCTATTCGCAGTTCCGTCAAGCACGACATGGGCGACGCCAACGCCGTTCTCTTTGGCGAGCGGCATCAGCGCATTAGCGTATTCGCCGTTCACATCGAAAACCACGAACGTCGCCCCTCGGGCATGGAACTCGTCCGCCTTGTTGAACAACGACTGGAGTACCGAGGCCACGGTGCAGGATTTGCCGCTCCCGGTATTACCAAGGACAGCCGTATGGCCGCCGAAAAAGTCATCAATCCGGACTTTGACATCATAGCCCTCGAACACCACAGAGCGGCCGATCGACATGGCGCGAAAGCGCGTCGCATCTTCGGGTACTGGCGGCACACCATTGAGACCTGCAGCGGGTTCGCTCGGCTTGTCGGTCTCGAAAACGCGATCAAGCTCCGCATCAAGAGCATAGAGAGCATCTGCGTAGAGCGACGGAAAGACGGATACACCGAAGCGGAACTTCGCGCTGCGGTCTTGCGGGAGCATCCCGACCGGCACGACGTCGAGATATTTCGCGGACGCCGCCTTGTCCAGCTCCCCCTCGCCACGTCCGGCGCCGGCGATGTCCCGCTCTCGCAGGCCGACAACTTCCACCACGACATACCCCGTCTGAACCGGAATCATAAGGAACGAGCCGAGACGGGCAACATAGTGGACGTCATCGAACCCGACGACGGTGAAATTATCCGTACCTGCGTGCATCTCGACGACGAAGCGGTCGGCCGCGACGGAGACAACCTTGCCGATGGCGCGTTTGCGGTCGTCTCGGCTCATTCGCTGTCTCCATCTGTTGATGGAGCCTCAGCCTTCTTCGGGGACATCGCCTCCAGCACTTTCCGAATTGCATCGTCTATGCGCTCGCTCGGCCGCTGGGGCATGAACTCTTCAATGATCGTATCGAAATAATGCGCCTTGCGGTCGGTTTCCGGACCGCTGCCACCGATAATCCAGATGCGCGGATCGTTCAGGGCGCGGAGCTTGGCCACCTCTCCCTCCAGCGTCGGATCGACAAAGATTATCAGGCGGAACGTCGGTATGGTGAGCGCCTGATAAATGATATTGTTGATGTGTTCGTCGCCGAAGGCATATCCCATGGTGAAGAGAACGCTTTGCTCCCTCACGATCCGCGACTGAAACTCGCGGAACAGGTCGGCATAGGGCGATCCGAGGCTGGAGTTTTGCTTCGCAGGGGTGGGATAGATCATCACCTTTCCCGGTTCCTGCTCTTTCGAGACAGCCGTTTCGCGGATCGGGAACAGGCCGTGATCGTCTTCGGTCCAGCTAATCGACCCGTGAATCTTGCAGAGATAGACGAAGCCATCCACAGCCGACCATTTCCTATTGGTCAGATCGAGCTGCTCGGCAAGTGCGTAACGGAAGGTCGCCGGATTGAAGCGGCGTTCAACCACGCCGGAGAAGCCGTTGGCATAAGGCAGGCCGAGCCGGTCCATCGCCGTCTCGTTGAAAAGGTCGTAGTTGGTGGTGAAAATCCACGGACGCGGCAGCGAGCGGTCGCGCAGAACCAGCTTTCTGTAGAAGGTCTCGTAGAGCACTCCGACGGAGTGGTCGCCATTGGCGAACGCTCCGTTCGTGCATTTGTCCCAGAGGAAAGCCTGCACCTTCTGGATGATCGAATTGACGACCTTCAGATTGTCCTTTGCCTTGGGAAGCGTGCTTCGTGAGAGCGTGAACCGAAGGCTGAACAGCAGTTCCATCAAACGTTCAAGGTTGCGGGAATATTCCTTGTCCGCAATATCGATCCCGAACTCGTCGGCAAAAGCTTTCCGCTCGGCGGCAGTCGGGAACCCCGCCTCGTCAGCGGCCCGCGCCTTCGTGAACTCCTTGGCGAGCGGGGCCATGGTTGGGATGCCAACCTCCCGCCAGTCATCGCCGAGCAGATCGTCAGTTTCCTTGACATAGTACGACGAGCATCCTGCCCCAAGCAGGAATGCCACATTCTTTGCGTTCAGCGATTCCGACAACGCTTTCCTGACGACATCGGCGCCGGCTGGCCATTCAAGCTCACCGGCATCTGCCTCGACGCCCCGCAGAAATTTGAACATCAATTTCTCAGGTTCTTCTCCATCGGAATCCGCCACGAACACCCCCTCGTTTAAAAAATGTCTCAACATCCGCCATCGGCCGAAACAATTTCATCGGCTGATCCGGAAACCTAAAAAGCTTTCGCGACCGTAGAAACGCACGCTCGCATCTTGGCGTCCACAATGACCGCAAATGACGCGAACTCTCTACGCACGGCCTATTAGAGCATCCGCGAGTTGGAAGCGCTCACCCCCTTCGCTGCCAGAACCGATAGACACATACTGATGCTTGGCTTTCCAGTCTGACTGGCCCACTGGACCTAGGGGCCATTTGCAATCCATCGCTAATAAAATGCAACCCACTTCTGCAACCCTTTCAAGGGTATCCGAGGCTTCATTCCGGAACGGGTCGCACCCTCGAATTTAGAAAAAACTGGCGTGCCTCTCACTCTAAAGTAGTGGTGTAATTCTCGACCATATATCGGCAGCCACCTCCTCCTCGGCGCGGTCAGCATTCACTAGATGGCAGCGGTCGGGGTCGTTCGCCGCGGCCGAACGGAAGCCATCTGCAATCTGTACGAAGTTGCGCCTGTCCTCAGCCGGATCACCGGGACCGTCATTCCGGATTGTCCTGCGTGCCGCTGCCCTGTCTGGTGACAAATCTAGTATGATAGTCACATGCGGGCGTGCGTCACCGACAACTGCGTGCAGGGTGGCGTCGAATAGAGGTCTGAGATCCTCGGCCGCACCGAAGACTTGCAGGGCGTAGGTCGAATCGAAGTAGCGATCCGAGACGACCCAGTTGCCGCGGGCCAAAGCCGGGCGGATCACACTCTGGACGTGATCGTACCGTGCTGCATTGACCAGCAGCAGTTCCTCCACACGCTCCAGCTGCCGGTCGCCGTGGGTCAGGATGGCGCGGACTTCTTTTCCGAGCCGGCCGCCGTCGGGTTCCTTGGTTTGCACGACGCTCCTGCCTTCCACACGCAAGCGCTCGACAAGGCGTTTGACCTGAACGGATTTTCTGCTGCCGTCGATTCCCTCAATACTTACAAACGGCAAGTTGAACTCCTATATCACTAGCTGGCGCCGCAGGAAGGCAATTCATGGCTCGATCAAATGTTGTTGTCTTTGTTTCCGCGGGTATGTCCGCCCCTAAAAAGCGCGACCATTCGCTAGCCCGTCGACAGCTCTACCTTAACTACGGCGCCTTGTCGTTGGCAACGATGTTGCAACTTAAGGGCTATGAAACGCTTCTACTTCATGGGGAGCATGACACGCCGGCTGCGGCAATGGATCGCCTCTTAGCGATGGGGGCAATGCCCTCGTCCTTTCCACTGATGGTTTCCATCCCGAGCTTCTACGCCCTCGGCTGGGCCAAGGCCTTCTGCGCCCTCGCAAAGATGGTGGACCCCGACTGTCGCATAGTCGTGGGAGGCCGGTGGGTGGTCGGGCCTGATGTCACGTGGTTGCGAACCAAGCTGCCCGAAGCCGACATTTTCGTCGAGGGGCTTGGCGAACCCATCGTCGAGAGCCTTTTGAGCGCGAACCCCGACCTTCGCAGGCTCTCGGCGCCGACACCCGGGTTCACTTTAAATCATCTGCTCGTGGACGGCTACGAGCGGTATCAGCCTAGCTTAGAGGCCTCTCGCGGTTGCGGCATGAAATGTGTCTTTTGCGAGGAGCGCGATATTCCGCTGGAAAAGCTGCGCGATCCTGATGACCTCGCCGCATCGATGGCTCTCGTCCAAGAGCAGTACCGCGGAGCTGAGATTCACCCTTACCTGCAGGCGTCAATGTTCGCGCCCGGCCGCCAATGGAGCGAGCGCCTCGCTTTCGCCGTCCAGCGTTTGGGGCTCCGCATCGAATGGCGGACGGAGACCCGAGTTGATGCCATGACACCGGAAACGGTCGCGGCGCTGGCGCAGGCCGGATTGAAAGTCATAGACCTTGGGCTTGAGACAGCGTCTCCGGCCCAAATCTTGGCCATGGCGAAGTCCCGTGATCCTGACAGGTACCTAAGGCGTGCATCTGACCTCATCGAGGCGTGCAGCGAACACGGCGTGCGGGTTAAAACGAATGTGCTGCTCTACGCGGGTGAAACGCAGCAGACTCTTGAGGAAACATCGGCATGGCTCGACAACCATGCTTCGGCGATCACAGGCATCTCCGTAGGCCCGGCCATTGCCTACGGGCCACCGAAAACCGCGAACCCGCTACTGAGTGACTGGATGGAACGCGGGGCTAGGCCCGTAGACCCGGCAAGCGCCGAAGCAACCGGCATCACCTTGCTGCACCTCAGCAAGCACTTCGACGCTGAGGAGGCCGAGGCCGCGAGCCTTTCGCTTTCTCGTCGATTTATGGATACTAATTCCTATTTCGAGCTCAAAAGTTTTAGCTACTATCCACGGAACTACGGCCGCGCCGATTTCGATAGGGACGTAGCGGCTGCCGACCCAGCCCGGCTACCCTTTGCCTTGGAGCCCGGGTGAGTAACTGGCGATATGGGCGACCGACTGAGGATGTTCGATGCCCGTTACCTCGGCTCGTATACGGCAGCAACCTTAGACGGATTTTAATTCCGTATCCGCGGTTTACACAACTTTCCTCAGCGGCTACTAACGTAGCAGTTGTGGCGCGCAAATAGTTGGAGAAATCACGTGGATTGGCAGAACCTCCTCGACCGAAGGCGTTTGTGCGACACGAACTACGTTGAGAAACCCGACCGACCGACGTTCATTCAAGACGCGGACCGAATTACATTCTCTGCTCCCTTCCGTCGCCTTGCCAACAAGACGCAAGTCCATCCCCTGTACGAAAACGACCACCTACACCATCGACTGATCCACAGCGTCGAGACGGCGAGCGTCGGCCGCTCCCTAGGCATTGCAGTAGGCGATTGGCTCGAGAAAGAGCATGGCCTCGGCGCGGGCGAGAAACACGTCGTCGCCGGAATGACTCAGGCTGCTTGCCTCGGGCATGACATAGGGAACCCGCCCTTTGGGCACTCAGGAGAGGCGGCGATCGGAAGCTGGTTCGCGGAGCGCTTCGACGGTTCGTCAGAACTGTTCGGTGCGATCGGGGCGCCGCTTCGGTTAGAATTCAAGGATTTCGAGGGGAACGCCCAGGGTTTCAGAATCATCAGCAGACTGGAGATGTACCGGAACGAGGGCGGCATGCGCCTCTCGATGGGGGTGCTAGGCGCCTTCGCGAAGTATCCGGTGACCGCCAAGGTCCGCGCTAGTGCAACCCAACCATATCGCGGGCTCAAGAAATTCGGTGTGTTCGAGAGCGATGCCGAGCTGTTCGCCCAGGTCGCCGAAGCGGTGGGGTTGCCTGCGGAAACCATCGGCGCCGACCGCTGGTGGCGCCGCCACCCACTTGTCTTCCTCGTCGAGGCCGCGGACGACATCTGCTACAACATTCTCGACCTCGAGGACGCGTACGCGTCAGGCGACTTTCCTGAGGACGTGGTCCTGAAGCATCTTCAGTCTCTCGCCGGCATACCCAACGTCCCTCTAGCCGACAGAACGACTGACGAGATCATCGCCTATGCCCGGGCTCGCGCGATCGGGTCGGCCATTGATGCCTGTGTCGCGGCCTTCAAGGAAAACTATGAGGCGATCATGTCAGGCTCTTTCTCAGGATCGCTTATCGAGGTTTCCGCTCGAAGCGGGGAATTTGCCGCGATTGAGAAGCTCTCCAAGCAGCGCCTGTTCACCTCTCCCCGCAAGACGGAGCTGGAGGTCTTTGGCAGGAACGTCGTGCACCGGGTGCTTGATGGACTGATCGGCGTCTTCGAGCAGTTGCGCGCCAGGAACTGGGAACCGGCCGGGCTCGACGGTTACCACGAGCAACTTCGCCGGGCAGCCAATCTCGATTTACGCGACGTTAAAGACGAATACACAGCCCTTCACGCGCTTGCGGATTACGTGTCAGGAATGACCGACCGTTACGCCGTCAAGATCGCCAAGCTCGTGGCCGGGATCTAGGACCCGGCTGAACCCCGGATTATGTCGACCATCATTCCGCGAGTGTGATGTGGTTGACAAAGCCACAATCTAGATTCAACACTTGCCTGAGGCGTAGGGAGCGCGCTCCCGTCCGAGGTCCTTGGACCTTTGCGATCGAAAGACGCAGTGGTAGGAGGTTCCCTGCGTCTCACTTGCGGCCTAGCACATCCCGTCCCCTACGAGATTCGTAAATCGACCAAAAGCTGTAGTAGTAGTTTCCGACCGTGCCTCGCCGCCTCAAAATTAGCTTCACCATACAGGTTTGCCTGAACGGGAAGGTTAGAGCCACGCGCGCAATGACAAGACGCCCACCGTCAAATTCATCAGAAACCTCCAGCGCGGTTTCAGGCGTTGCCTCGATTACCCGACGGGTGCCTCCCAACAGGAGCATCGACTGCAGTTGCGATAGGCGTGCGCGAGACTGTCGGGTAATGTGGCGCCAGCCCTCCGAACTGAAATTGACCAATGGTCCACTTCCCCCCAGTCTCGGAGGATCAGCTCTCAGCTGTCGATAGAAGGCCTTTGCGTTGTTCTGAAGGTCCGTGGCACCTTTTTTCAGGTAGTCGAAGTCCGCGGTTTCAGTGTCGACACGCGCCTTTAGGAGATCGCGGTGAATGTTTCCACAGAGAATTGCGAGCCGCCGCGCACTTGATTGCCCAAAGCTGCACTTGGGGTCAACGAATACCTGACTTCCCTTTACCGCGCCAGGTTCAAGCAAATTGACCCAGTGTGTCGCATACGGAGGGGTAGGCGAAACATGAACCAAAATGGCGGCGCCTACAACCCGTCGCCACTGTTCGTAGTTTCGAGCAAGTCCCGCCTTCCTAAAGGAGACACAGATCCTGCCTTTACTATCCGTGCGAGAATCGTGGCACTTCACCTGAACATAGATGATTTGCCCTGTAGGTATTCCTCCCGATTCTACAAAGATGAGACCGTCGACGCCATCGTCGTTTGCAGCATCGAGTTGTTGCCAACGCCACCCCATTTCGAGGACAACTTTCTCGACCTGATTTACCCCAAGCTGTCCGCGACGCTGCGATGAGTACGTTGCCATGTCCCTCAAATCCGTTGGTGCCGGTTCTATTCAAGCCCTCAGATAACCTGCTCAGCTTTCGAGTCAAAGGAACGTTGACAACCCGGCTGCTCGGCATGCTGGCATAAGTGTTCCCCGCCATCTTTGCTGGCTCATGGGCTGAACCGCAATATTGTCAGCTTTTTTTTGATAGAAGTTGACTTTGTCAGATTTCATGTTAATATTACCAACATTGGAGGCGATGATGACCGACGGACCTTTCCGAAATTCTGCATTGAGCAATAAGTGGAAGCAGTATGGACGGGACCTCGTCAATGACGCGGCCTCGCAGGACGAGCGTGCTAAGCAGGCCTGTCACAGCGTTCTTGGTGCCATCGATATGAAGGCATTCGATCGGCTCTATCGTGAACTGGATTCTCGTGCATCTCGTGACCAGATGGATCTGGATTCAGTAGCCGCGACGGAGTCCATCTTCGACAACTACGAGCGCTCGTCTCTCAGCGACGCGCTCGAACGAAATCTACTCTGCAATCTCCGCGAGGGGATGTCGGAGAGAAAGTCACTCGATGCGGCCCTTGGAAGCGCTGTGAGTGAGCTTCTGGAGAACGCTAAGAATCGCATCCACGAGGAATGTCTTCGCGCCAGAGATGTTGGCGATATGAGCCGAGCGGATTTTGCAAAAGGCGTTCAACGAAATCGAGAAACCTTCGCGAGTATCGATGTTGGCGGCGTGTGCGCTGCTCTCGAAAATGGCAACAAGAACGCGTTCCGCCGGACCGCGCGCACGGATGTGAACGATGGACCAGATGAAGACTGAATCGCACTCTGAGGTCCATCACGAAAAACACCTTCTCGCTGTTGAGAAAGGCCGGGCCACTCGACATCCGGAGTTGGATAAAGCTGTCGTTGCTGAGATAGGCAAGCATATACAGTTCGTTCCAGATATTCTTGATACCTTTGACGTAAAAGGGTTTGCGGCCAAACACTATGACCTGATGGTCTTGGCAGCCGCGATCGAGTTCGCCGACCGCCGGTGGAGGCGACCGGCATCATGGCTGCGCAATCTGCATGTTACGATCCCTGTCATCGACCACGCATGTTGGTCGAGGCTTGAGGTGCAGTCGTCACTCCGAAGCGCCATGAACTTTCTGACCGGCGACAGCTGGCGTTTCACTTTTGTCAAAGCCGCGAACGCGTCCCCAATCGGTTGGCGGCAGGTCCCGCTTATGTTTGAGCAGCCGAAGACTTTCGCAATCGCCTACAGCAACGGATTGGATTCGCGTGCAGTATCTGCGCTGAGCGGCCCGGCCTCCGAGGCGCTATGTATCCGTGTTGCCAGCACCAAGCAGCGCCGGATGGATGGCGACAGCCACTTCACTCAGATTCCTTTCCGGGTGAAAGGCTTCAAGGGCAAGGAGAGTAGCTTCCGATCTCGTGGTTTCCAGTTCGCGGCAATGGCGACAATTGCTTCGCATCTTTCCAATATAAGCAGGATCATCGTGCCCGAGAGCGGACAAGGTGCACTCGGACCGGTTCTCGTGCCGCTCTACAATATCTACACTGATTACCGGAATTTTCCGGCATTCTTCAGAAAGATGGAGCGGTTCACTCGGGCCTTGCTCGACTGCAGCATAAAATTCGAACAGCCACGCCTATGGTCGACCAAAGGTGAGACGATGAAGGCGTTCCTAGGTTTGCCAGGCAGGAAACACCAGCATTTGATCAATACCCGTTCGTGCTGGCAGACGCGCAGGATCGTCAATGCCGAGCACCGGCGGCAATGCGGTCTCTGCGCTGCCTGCCTCTTGCGCCGAATGAGTCTTCACGCCGCAGAAATCGTAGAGCCGAGTGACACCTATGTCGTCTCGGATCTATCCGCTTCGGAAGTTGATTCGGCGCTCGCGAGCATCACCGACGACGCTGATCGCGATATCATGGTTGAATACGGAAGCGTGGGGGCTCGCCATCTCGACCACCTCGCCACGATGTCCGCATTGGCCGATGCAGCGTTACGGCCATTCGCTTCACAGATTGCCGCCGCGACTGGTGAGGCCTATGAGCAAACTCTTCGAAACCTGAGAATAATGTTGATGACGCATGCCCAAGAATGGCGGACCTTCTTGTCCGCGCAAGATGAAAAAAGCTTCTTGAACAGCTGGATGGGCGGAGGCCGCTATGACCGTTCTAAATGAGCTGAGCACGCAAGAAATCGGTCGCCGGCTCCGGATTGCCCGCGAGAACGCCGATGTTCGCCAAGATGACGCTGCGCAGTTCATCGGCGTCTCTCGACCGACGCTGGTCTCTATCGAGAAGGGCGCCAGGCGTGTTCGCATACAGGAGATCCAGACCTTGGCTCGCCGCTACGGCGTGTCGGTAAATGCACTGCTGCGACGCGAGGCCGTTCATACGGATCTGATGCCGAGGTTCCGCAAGCTCCGAGAGACGGAAGACGAACATACACTAGAGGCAATACGGCTGCTCAACGACCTCATCAAAGCAGACGTCGAGCTCGAAAACATTCTCGGTATACAGCGCCGCCGTAACTACCCTCCGGAGCGGGGCCTCAACGAGGGTGACGCGGTCGCATTGGGGGAAGCCCATGCGAGAGAACTTCGAAACTGGCTCGGGCTGGGATCAGGCCCCATCGCCGATATCTTTTCCATCGTGGAGCAAGGACTCGGAATTCGCCTTTACCAGCGGCGCCTTTCTTCGAAATCACGTGTAGCGGGCTTGTTCACTTACGATGATAACGTGGGCGCTTGCATTCTGCTGAACGCAAACCATCCGCTGCCTCGCCGGGTCCAGACCACGGCACACGAAACCGGGCATTTCTATGGGACGCGGCAAGTACCTGAGGTCCTCGAAGAGGATGAGAAATTTCTGTCGCGGGACGAGCGCTACGCAAATGCCTTCGGCCGCGCTTTTGTCACGCCGGCGGAGAGTTTTAGCGAGAGCTTTCGAGAACTGAAGGAGATCACTGGAAAGACGACGCGCCGCCTCGTCATTCTCCTTGCTGACCAATACGGGATTTCCCGCCAAGCCTGTGTTCTGCGTTTGGAAGAGCTGGGGCTTGTGAAGAAAGGAACGTGGTCCTGGTTCGAAGATAACGGAGGTATCACGGATGAGCACGCACGAGAAGTGCTCGGAAGCGCCGCAGACCGGCGCGACGCCGGTAAGGCTGATGCAGATCGGTTGATCTCGCAACGAATGAGTCTGATGGCACACGCGGCTTGGAAGCGCGAGCTAATGTCCGAAGGACAGCTTGCGGAACTCCTGAAAATCACCAGGCTGCAGCTGCGCGAGATCGTCGACGAAATCGAGCTCGAGGAAAAAGAGACGGATGACCTACTCAAATTCCCTGAGTGACGATACCGTCCCTTTGATTCTCGACACGAGCGTGCTCATCAACCTGCATGCCTCCAGGTGCGGGGTCGATATCCTTACTTCGATCCCCAATCCGATCGTCGTCGCGAACGTCGTAGCTGGTGAGCTTGAGAACGAGACGAGCCGTCGCAATGGCGAAGAGGCATTCCTACGAGCGCTTTCCGCAGCTGGACACGTCGCGGTGGTTGATCTGTCGGATCAGGAATTCGAGATGTTTTTCAAGCTCACTTCCGTATCGCCATCACTCGATGACGGTGAGGCGGCGACGATCGCGCTCGCAAGCGCGAGAGGCGTCTTCCCAGTAATAGACGAGAAACGCGGCCGTACTCGTGCCAAAGCGATCATGGGTGTCGAACCTGCATGGTCGCTCGATCTCGTTCTTCATCCGGTTACTGCTGAGAGCCTGGGGGCGGAGGGTCACAGGGAGGCCCTATTCCGGGCACTGCGCGACGGTCGAATGCGCATTCCTCCAGAAAGCACATCCCATGTTGTCGGTATCATCGGCATTGAAAATGCCGAATACTGCACCTGTCTGCCGGGTTACAAGCAGCTTTTCGCACGCCGCGGTCAGCGGCAACAGTCTGCGGACCGCTTGCTCCTTTAACACAGCGAACTTTCCTGAATCGACCGACTCAAATCCTCGACACCGCGCCGCGCGCAGTCGCCGACAGGCTAGCTACATCACTCCCCACGCCCGAAACCTCCCCCTCCCCGTCATTTCCCGCAGGCCCAGCTCCAAAACAATCCGCCGCGCCGCCTGCGGCGTGACCTCGAGCGTCTTCGCCACCATCGCGGCCGACACCAATGGTTTTGCCATCACCAGCTCGACCAGCTCCGGCAGCTTTGAAGACGTCCGGCGTCCGTCCAGCTTTCGCTGGAACATCGTGCGCGCCAACGCGAGCCGGTCATGTTCTTTCAGACCGATCTCCGCGGCCGCCAAAAACCCTTGGGTGATGGCCAGCAGCCGCGTCTCCTGGTCGCGATGGCGGCGCCGATCGACGGGGATGGTTTTGAGGCCGAGATTGATGGCGGCAAGATGCGCACCGGAGGTGAGCCCGGCCTGTCGCAAGATCGAGGCGGCGAACAAC
>NZ_JBQYSN010000034.1:0-45397 GCF_052686535.1 Agrobacterium sp. DKPNP3
CTTTGTCGATGCCGTGTATGAGGCCAGCGTGACGCCGTCGCGAAACTGTTTTTCGCGGGCGGTGCTGTCGACAAGGTTCTGGATGGCGTTCTCGTAGTCGGCGATGGTGGGCGGCGCGGCTGAGGGTTCGACCGTGACTATTTCTCCATCAAGCCATTTGCGAAGACCTGGATTATCGAGCAAGTCATGCCACTCGCTTTCCGATATCTCGACCGCGCCCTCAGGAATGTTCTCTCCGTGCACTTCATCGGAATAGAAACCCATCGGAAAACCTTGTTCGTTGAAAATAGCAAAAATCATCGCTCAATATCCTACTGCAATCCAGTGATAAATAACTCCGTTCTGGCCGGCAACAGAGCCGGGAAGTATGTTCCGCGAGCGTATGTCGAAGCCGGAAGCGGTCACGTTGGATGTCGAAGCCGCAATGAGACGATTGGTTTCGGTGTAAGACGTCCCGCATGTGAGAAGAACGCCAAAGCAGGCGGCTGGATATGCCAAAGGGAACGTGATGCGCTGGTCCGTATCGGTCAACGAGGACGTACCCCATTTGAACTGGAGGCCACCGGGAAGCGTCTCGCGACCATTTCCAGAAAGAACCTGAGACGCACCCATCGTTGCAAACATGGCTGCGCCCGAGGTGTCATCAAGTATCGTTCGCGAAAAGGCTGACAAGTCTGTGAGCGCAGCGCTGTTGGCACCGGTGAAGTAAGGCAACTTGTTTTCGGCCGGAATCAGGGTTGCCAGCACTCCCGACAAATCTGATCGTTTGATCGTCCCGAACACACCCGGCCCGATACCAATGGGGATATCGTCAGTGCCAAGGGTGATTTCCGACAGGCTTTCGAGGTTGCCATTCGACAACGACGCCAGCAGCCGACGCATCGCCTCAACCGCGGCAATCGTGGGAGAGGTCAGTTCGACCTTATAAGGCGCATTCGTCTGGGCTGGCCCAGGCCAATCGTCGGCGAGCAGCAGTTCCGTGTTGCTAATGATCTTCTCGATGACGATCGGGCGGCCGACGTGAATACCGAATTTATCGCCAGCCTTGATCGGCGTCAGGCCGGCAACTTCCGTGAGCCAGCCTGTATTTGTGCCGGTCACAGTGCGCGAGCCAGCAGCGACGGTTGCCGTGCCGTCACCATACCATGTGATCGTAGCCATTATTCGGATGCTCCGTCGATTTCACCGCGCGCGGCGCGCAGATCGGCCTCAAGACCGCTGATCTTGTCGAGCAGGATCTGGTTTTCCTGCTTTTGCATCAGGACCTGTTGGGAGAGCAGAAGCGTACGATTGACGAGAAAAGCTTCGCGCACTTCCGCCTCTTGCAGGATGACGGAAGCGTCAACCTGCATCTTGTTTCCAGTTGTCATGGGATTACCTTTTCAGGACCATAGCTATGATTTTGTTCGACTTTAACTTCATGGACGGTCCGCCATAGAGTTGAAGTCTGTAGGTGGTCTGCGTTCGACCAGCGGGAGGATTGTGGACGGCCATCCAACTGATCGGGTTCGCACCGCCGAGCCCATTCAGTTGCTCCAAAGCCAAATTCGAGTTCACATCACTCATCGCGAATGTCCAAGACCTGGGACTTCCGCCGACATCGTCAAGCATGTAGCTCTGACCGGTCACAAGGACCCGAGGTGATCCGGCTCCATGATTAATGGTCACGTCGAGACTGTAGATGGTCGATCCATCCGCAACTATGTCGCCCATCGTGTTTGATCCGACGACCGTAATCGCCCCGGGATCAATATTCGAAGTGCCAACAGTCAATGTGCCGATGTAGGCGTTCGAAATATCGACGTTGCCAAGCACACTCGAAAATGCCGAAAGCGTATTTGCCCTGATGTCGTTGGCGTATAGTACGCCATCCTGCACCGTGAATGGCCGCTTGATCGTAGCGCCATCGTCACTCGCGACCACAAACTGGCCGGCCTGAACGATGACCCGTGTCGGCAGTGCCGGGTTAGCGGGAACATCCAACAGGAGTGAAGCGGCCCGATATGCGCCATCATTCACTGCGGCCGTCACACCGTACCGCGCTGCATATCCTGATGGAGCAGCAATGGCAGCCCAAGCGACATTGACGAAGGATGAGCTACCACCGAGCGCCGCCGTCAGCGTTTCGACCTTGCCCGCGACGGCCATGGTCTGGTTGACGGCAAGCTGGATTTCTTCCTTGTATTCAGCCCTCGCCTCGCCGAGTTCGACCGACAGTTCTCTGGCAAGCTTTCGCGTGTCTTTGTATGCGACCGTCGCCAGTTCCATCTGCGAGGCGATGAGACCATCGATGGCGTCTTGCGCAGTTCGCGTGCTGTTGCGCAGCCAGCCGAGCGCTTCTTCAACACCGGTCAGATCGATGTCAACAAAGACATCCTTGTCGGTCAGCAAGACATTTGGCGTGATGACGGGGATGAACCCCGACCACAACACCGGCCTGTCGCCTCCGGGGATGTATCGACCGCGGACAACGTAGCTTTCAGCTGGCAGCAGGCTTTGCGAGATAAGCATTGAGCCAACCTGAGGCTGGTCGGTTCGGCCTTCGGAGATTTTCTCCAGCGTCGCCTGCAGTCGCACCTCGTATTCGATGCCGATCACGTCATCAAGGCGACCATCGCTGTTGTCCCAGGTCAGCCGAATAGCCGGTCGCCGATCCTCGCCGGAGCTATCCTTGACCGTGGCCGGTTCCGCGAACCAGTCCACAATCGGCTGCGGCGTCGGGCGAATGACGCCTAGCTGTCCGTCAACCGGCGGCTTGAACTCTGTATCGCTGCTCCAGTCGTAATCGGCCGGATCCACCTCAGTGATATCGATCATCACATCGAGATTGGCGCGGTCGGCAACACCATCGATCCGCATCAGCTTGGCGATGTAGCCGTTGCGCTCTGACGTCCACGAGAACACCGTTCCCGGTGTTGCGTAGGCCCAGAACTTCGGCGGCAGCACAATCGTGTGCCTGCGGAAGCGCCGAGCCTCCTCAAGCGCCGACTTCATCAGGCGCTGAACCTGCTCCGGGTAAGGAACGAAGTTCAGATCGACGTCGGCCATCAGGCGGCGGTTACCGTCGCTTGCCTCAAAGTCCGGCCGGTAGAGCGGTGGTGCTGTCTTGGCGACCCAACCATCGGCCGGCGAAGGGTAGTTGGCGGAAATACCATTGATGGTATCAGCCAGACCGAGGAACGGGGTAAATTCCTGCTCCTCCGTCGACAGTATATCATCGTCGGTGAAGTTGATGACCGGCGCACCTGGTGCACCTGAATGAAGATAGTAGACGCCGCCGACTTCCGAAATCCGGCCTTGGCACGCCGTCAGCAATGCCTCGACGGCGGAGGTCAGCGGTGCATCGACCTGTATCTCGCCGCCGCTGCGGTAGGTGTTCACCCAACCGGTCGATTCCAGCGTACCGGCGCGATGCTTCTCAATCTGCGCGATCCATGCTGCGGAAGGCAGGCGGGACGAAGACAGGTTTTGCAGACCATAGAACCACTGGCCATTATAGGTGATGCCGCGCAGCAGATTGTAGACCTGGACGGCCGGCAGGAAGTCACCGTCGCCGCCCCACGTCGCCGGATCGGAAAAGCGCTGCGGACCAACGCCGCCTTGCGTGCTGTCGCGGGAGATATCGTAGAGGCGCAGCCCCTCAAGCACGAACTTGAAGGACGGCACGCCCGAAAACATGTTCTTCGAGACGCGAGCCGTGACGATGGCATAAGCAACGCCGCGCCCGATGCGATCCGGGTTCCACCACCTGTTGCCATTCGACACGGACGTAAACAGGAAGCTGTCGGCCGTCGTCTGCGTGCCGTCGTAGAACTTGACCCAGAGACTGTCCGGATACTCATTGACCGCGTAACCACGATCCGTAAGGCCGCCGAGCGTCACGCGCTCGCCATTGACCCAGACTTCAGCAAGGCCGCGCACCGGCAAATCCGACAGCGCAATAACCTGCGTAAGATAAGCATTCGGCGTATCGCCGTCCTGACCCCAAGTGTTGACGAACACCAGCGAGCCAGCCGTAGCGGTGCGACCCATGATGAAGGAGCGGGGAACGTCGCCGCCGCCCTGCAGTGTGCCGTTGATTGAAAACGTCGGGTCTTTGGGCTTGCCAGCGAGCGACTGTGCGAGGAGGCTAAGGCCAACACCGACGGCGGTCTTCAACAGGAACGCGCCGACTGCGCCAAGGCCGCCAATGAACGTTGACACCGCCGTGAATACGGAGGCGATCGCCGAGAAAATAGCCATCGATTTTCCTTGGGATGCGCGAGGCGCGCGGGGCGCGGATGGCGCCGAAGGAATGCTGCTAGAGCGGCTTCATGAAGTGTGTTTCGACAGCGCTATAACCGCGCCGTTCGTAAAGACTTGAGATGTCATTGGTGGCGAGAGATGCCATGCCAGCGGAGACGCAACCGACTGAGCGCGCCCACGCCTCATAGGCATCGAGCATCTTGATTGCGCCCCGACCTCGTGCTTCTGGCGTCACGTACCAGACTGTTTCCTTAGCAATGCGACCAGCGCCGAACGGGTGTTCGGAAGCGCAAGCCATCAGCACGCCAAGAGCCCGAGATCCAGCGACAAGAACGCAAGCCATCGGCGACGCCATATGCTGCTGAAACAGCCGATCGGCATATGCCGCCTGGAATGGGAAGGTGAAACCTGCGGCCTCATGGCTTTCGCGCAGGAGCGCCACAACACGGTCGCGATCGCTTGCGTCGGCAAAGCGGATGTCCATCAGAATAAACCTAAAAATTTCTTCTTTTTCGGCTGCGTGGCAACCCTGCCCTTCTCAGAGCCCCAGAAGAACTCCCACTCAGACGAGGTATCGGCGTCGGTGTAGAAAGCATCGCCAGCCTGGCGTAGTACCTGCGTGGCATGGCTCCGCGTCGACGGATTGGACCGCGTCATTTCCTGCGTATGGCTGGCGCACACCATCGTCACGCTGCCTTCCTCATTCTCAGAAGGCGTGTTGATCGTGATGGTATCCACGAAGCCGACGAAGCGGCATTCGGCCGGCGCCACCATCTGGCGGCTATCCGGGTCGAACAGGCCTCGGTAAATCTCGACGCGAGCCTGACGGCAATCATACTGCCGCACCAAGGTCTGAACGTGTTCGCTGACCTGAGACAGGCGAATATTGACGTTCTGGACCGACAGATTAGCGACGAGCGGAATGTCATCAATCTATACCAGCGTGCCGGAGCCGTACCAGTCACGAGTCACGGGCAAGCCTGTGTCTGGATGAACAATGGCAGCCGTGACGTTTCCGACGTCTGACCACATGCCATCCGTAACCGGCGCACCAGTCGCTCGATCGCGCGCAACAAACCAAAGGAAGTCACGCGCCACCAGCTGCCGCGCCTCAAGCGCAGCAAGGTTTTCTGCTGAGATGTTTCTCATTGATTTCCCTTAGCGGGCTTCAATCGCCTGAAATGTAACCGTGCCGCGACCCGTTGCCATGTCGGCTGTCGTCGAGATCGATCCGGGCACGATCGCCATGATGCAGGAAGGCTTGACGAGCGTCGCAGCGACGGGCGCCGTAACGCCCGGCCACAGATGGGGGCGGACCTGAAACTGCGTTGTCACGCCGCTGCCACTGGCCGTCATGGGCTCCATAACCATGTGAAGGTCTTTGTCGCCAATTTGGATGTAATCGCCGACCGAGACCTTGTAGCCAGCGGGCAGGCCCGACAGGGAGATTGCCTTGCGGTTACTCGCAATCGTAGCCACCTGCCCTACGCCACTAAACGCGCCGCCCGTTGGCCAGCTACCGTTAGGATAAGCCACCGGGAAACAGCGCGACTTCGGGAATGCGCGGAACGTCTTGAGCCCGTTTTCCAAGCTCGTGAGCCGCGCGCGCCAATAGTCCAGTTCGTTCGGCTTCATCGAGCGCGATTGCGCCGTCATCTGCCAGAGCGGCGAGCCCATGTCCTTGACGACCGTTCGGCCGCCAGCGGTGCGCGACTGTTCCTGCCGCCAAAGCAGATTGAACTCAGTCGACCAGCCCGGGAACTCATCGAAGAACGAGGTGGGGAGCGGGTATGTGATTGTCATTCCTCACCCCAACTTCACGTTTCGTTTCTGAGCCGACCGAACCGCTGCCTCAACACGGCTCTGCAGCTCACCTTGCATCTTGGCCAGCGCCTTTTCCTGTCTCGCGACGGCTTCAACAGATGCGCCGCGGTTGTCGACGACTGGATTGAAGTTGACGACGACACCCGCTGACTGCGCCGACATCGATCGCAAACTCGGCATGCTCGGAACCGAGATCCCGACAGGACCGCCACTGGCGTAGCCTTTGAGATTGCGGCGCATGGCCTCCATAGCCGCAGGACCACCGGCAGCTTTGACGGCCGCCTGGTCGAAGACATATTCGCCTTTGTGCACGACGCCAGCAGGCTGATACTTGCCGCCGTCGCCGGTGTAGCCACCGTCTGAATACAGGCCGCCAGGTGCCGAAGGGAAGCCGCCCCTACCGCCGCCGCCAAACAGGCTGAAAAGGCCGCTCAGGAAACCACCGCCGCCGCCGGCAGCGTTGTTGACCTTGAAGATGCTATTGAGCACGTCATCGAGGAGGGCATCTGCAATGCGGCTGAGCGCACCAGCAAATGCATCCGCGGCACTCTCGCCATGGATCAAATCGTCGATGAAGCCGCGCGTTGCGTCTCTCGCGACGTTGTTCCACTCATTCAGCTTCTGCTGTTCCTCTTGCGCTTTTCTAAGCGCCTCAGATTGCCGCGCATATGCAGCAGACTCCTGCTCGATCGCAGCAATCCTGTCGGGCGAAAGCTTGATGCTTTCCAGGTCTTTTTCGCCCTTCTTGCGCGCCTCTTCGCGCAGGTCGGCCAGCGCCTTCTGCTCCAGGTCTAGCGCTGTACGTCGCTTAACTTGAGCCTCATTGGACAGTCCAATAAGGTTCATCTCCTGGCGCAGCGCCTCAGTCCTGTCTCGAACAGCCTGAAGATCTTCGGCGAAGCGGTCGGATGCAGTTTTTTGCGGAGCCCGTGCCCGCTTCGGTGTGCCGAACCCTCTGTTTTTGTCCGTGTCCAGATCGGACGGGCGCCGTTCTGGTGTCGGGCCGAACTCTGGCGTCATAAAACCAGGATTCTGAATGTTGTCCGCCCAAGGGTCGGCGTTGGTCTCCAGCTTCCCGCTGTTGGGATTGTAGCTGCGCCAGGTTGTGATGTCAGTCATTCTTGACGTGGCATCATTGACCTTTTGGACGTTGCCAGCAGCAACGAGTGCGGCAGCGGCCAGATCGTTAAACTTGTCAGCAAAGTCCGATGCGGCTTGCAGACCAGTGCCGTTGATCGCGGCCACCAGCGCGTCTTGCACGCGCTTAACTTCTTCGGTCTGAACTTTTCCTTCTTCGGCGGAGCCGGCAAATTTATCGAACGCCACCTGGAGGTTAGTAATCGTTTCGGCTTTTTCGCCCGCCAGTCTTAACAGGTCGAGCAAATCTGCGAATGAAACAACTGCCTTATCAACTTCCGCCCTGACGCCTTCCAGGGTCTTCGCATTAACGATTTCCGCGCCTTCTTTGAGGTCGGCGACATTTTGCGCTCGCCTTAGTTCGTCAGCATACTCGCGAAGCGCCGGGATCGCGTCACCCCAGCGCTCGGCGACAGACGATATGAGCGCCGCTTGCTCTTTGAGCACTTCGGCGGACTTATCGCCTTCGCTCATAATCGTCGAAAAGTACTGAAATGCTGCTGTGCCTGCGGCGATGACGCCAATCGTTACCAGCGACAACGGAGAAATCACCGACGCGAAAGCAGCCGCAAGACCTTGGCCGACACCCTGCCCGCTATCCTTTATCTGCTGCAGGACGGCCGAAAGCTGGGTGCCCTGCTGCAGGGCGATCTGGATGGGAGACATCCCCATCGCTGCGGTCACGCCGATGTCCTGGAACTGAGCGGCAATGTTTGCGGTATTGAAGCTGTTGCCGCTACTCGTCGTGACCGTAGCCTTCAGCGCGGCGTTGCGACCCTTAATGGCCGCGGTCGACGCTAGTGCCGCCTGTCGCTCCCTCTGAATCGCAGACGCCATCTCGTTGGCGGATATTGCGCCGGCGGCATGGGCCTGCCGAATTTCGGCGACCGCGTTCTTATAATTCGAAATTGTTGCGAACAACGGGCTGTATTTGGCGCGGAGGCGATCAAGCTCTTTCTGCTGATCCGCGAGAACCCCGTTCCATTCTTTTGCTGCCGTCGTACCGATGCCCACCATGCTGTTGATGCGATCCTGCATCGAAGTGGTGAGCGAATTATTGATCGACTTTCCAGTTGCGGCAAAACGTTTCTCGATGCCGTTGGATGCCGCGCCTACGTCCGACACCAGCCGATTTAGCGCACGCTTTACGGTTGCAAGGTCGGTGCTGATTGAGATAATCAGATCATCACTGTTGTTACCGGCCAAGTCGGTGTCCTAACGTGAAAAAGCCCGCCGTTGGCGAGCCAAAAAGGATGGATATGTTGAAATATTTGCATTCTGGAGTTGCGGCCGCTGCACTGCTATTGGCATTGGAGAATAGCGTCAGTGCCCAAGTGCGGACGCCACCCAGCATCCCCGCCAAGGGGGACGCTGAGATGGTCAAGGTGGAGCGGTGCAAAGAGAGCTTGAGCCCGCTTTATGCGTGGCAACTCGGCGACGCGAAACGCCTACGCGACTGGTGCCGACAAAACGGTTACATCACGTACAAACAGCAGCTTGCTGCTGAGCGTTGATCAACCACCATACCTCTTGATCAACTCATCCATCTCTTCGTCAGATGGTGGAGCGACAGACTTTTTGGCTCCGTTTGCCTCGGCCTTGCCTTTCACCGCGAGGGTGAACTCGGTCAAGCTAGACGACCAGAATACTGCCGGCGTCCAGCAAAGGCCGCCGAATGCAATTTTTTGCCAGTCGCGCCAAGGGAAAGGTTCTTCTACGCCGCCTTTTGAGCGGCTTCCCCGTTTCCCTCGTCTTCCTCATCAAAGTGATGGGATAAGGCCTCAGAAATTGCTTTAGCAACAGCGCCGAAGTGCTTCAGTTTCAATGCGCCGATAGCTTTCACCTTGTCCCCTCGCACCGCGAGCAGATCGAGCGCGGCTACTGTGGCGGCCGGCTCGACGCCTGAAAGGCGAAGAAACAGATCGGACATGCTCTTGCACGACAAGCGGGTGGACACGGCAGCAAGTCCACCCATCTCGGCGACTATTACCAGCGGCTCCTTACCGACCCACAACCCGACCTCCCCGCGAGCTCCGTTCACTTCCAACGGAAAAGGTTTTTCAGCGTCAGCCAAATTACACCTCCGCAACGAACGTCAGAACGCCGGCAGCAACGAACGTGGCCGTAAATTCCATGTTGCCTTCCATTTCGCCGCTGAACTCGAATTCAGAAACGAACCACGGGCCGGTGTAAGTACCGAGTCCAGGCACGATCACCTTGGCGTTGAACTTGGTCGCATCGTTTACGTGCGTCATGAATGCGGTGTTGGAAGCGCTCTTAACGAACTTACCGGAACCGGAGAACGTGCGGTTCTTGATGCCCGGCTCCGCTGTTTTCTGCGGCGTGTTCTCTGGATTGACGCAGTCCGTGATGGTCGTGTCGACCTCATTGGCGGACATATTGAAACTGCGGGTCGTCAGACCGCACAGATTCGAAAAGACTTCGGGAGTTTCGCCGTCACCAATTTGGATGAGCAGCGTACGACCAATCTGTTGACCGTCGGCCATTTGTAAACCTCAAAAAATAGGGGTTGGTGGCCGTCAGGCCGATGTTTCGACGCGCGCGACAAATTCGACGACACCGTGTGTCGTGACTTCGTCCGGGTCTTTGAAATGACGGGTGTCCTGCCGCGTGATCGATATCAATCGATGCGAGGGCAGCGCTAGGGGCGCCTCATCCAGAGCCTCGACGACCTCGTGAATGATTTCCTTGAGCTCCTTCAAGCCGCCGGAGTATTGCGACCAAACGTGGATCGTCACATAGATGAGGTTCGATTTCAGACAGTCGACATCATCTCTGATGACTTGGCTTTCGCCGTATTCGACGTATGGAAACGGTGCGTTGGTCGGCGGTCTGTCGTAAATCCTTTGCGCCACCTTTGCCGTTAGGCCGGCTCGAGCCTTCAGCCTGGCAACGATGGCGCCCTGCAATTCGAGATCTGGGTTAGCCATTACTTTTTCATGGCCTCCCTCACCCCTCGCCAGACAGCGTCGTTGATCCGCTTCTTCGCCTTAGCCCTGAACGCTCGCCATGTCGGGAATATATGCGGTTGCGCCCGCGTGCCAGGGTGCATCTTTGCGCCTGCCGCCTGTTTCTTGCCGGCAACCGTACCGCCACCCTTCGCAACGTTATGCGGCCGAGTTCCGAACTCCAAAAAGTGCCAGATCCACGCGGCGAAAACGCCTGTCGCATCCGGATCTTTGCTGGCCGTTGCACCGACTAGCGCCTTCGCGCTCGGCCGGTCAGAAATCTTGCCGCCCTGTATCGAGGCAGCGTAGTCGCCAGCAGTTGCGCTGTTGCTTATCGGCGCTCGGTCGGAGATTTTTTCGGCGGCTTCGGTAGCGATCTGAAGTTTCGCTTCGGCGGCGTACTTGTTGGCAAGCGGAGCGACTTGATTTAGCTTTTTCGTCAGCGCCTCTCGGCCCAGAACCTTTGCCTTGATCACGACGCCTCCCCCTGCACCACAGGCAGTTCGATCCACTGGTTGCGTTCGTCGATGTTCACCGCGGCCTTGATCGCGTAGACCACGCCAGAACGCTTGTTACGCGCCCGCCAGGCCGGCGTTATGGTGCGCGTGCGATCGTTACTGCGAATGGTCATGGTGAATGGTTGGATCCCTTGCAGGCGGCTGGCTATGACCGTTTCCGAACCTACGCGCGGTTCAAGGCGGGCTGGCTCTATGAATTGCTCCGTGAAGCCGATCACGGCGCCACCATACCCATCATCACCTTCGACCTCGGCTTCAAAGCCGATGCGCTCACTCAGCGAGCCAGCGCCCGCTCTCTTGCGTTTTGGCATTCGGTCGATCCTTGGTGGGTTCGGCAGATTTAGCCGCTATCGCGGCCGCTGCGCATTTGCGCGTGACGTTGTAGAGTCCTGGCTCATAGGCGATGGTGAATCCTGGCTGTCGCCAGTCGAAGGTTTTATGGAAGCGGAGCCACATAGTCGTCTGCCACTGTTCGCCAGACACGCCACGGTGCCAAAAGCATCCGCACTGCGCGCGGAAGCACTGCGTCGCCCGTTGCCTTTGGGTCAGTCTCGCGCACCTCGTAGAGGTCACCGGTGACAAGAAGGATCGCCGACACAATTGCGGGCGTTGCCGCAATGCCGTCGGCAGCCGTAGGCGTTTCGCCAATGGCGACGACTTCGCGATCAAGATGCTGCGCCACGATGCTTTCGGCGGCGTCGCGATAAAAGCCGATCTCCGTATCTTCATCTTCATGAAAGACACGGAGATGCTTCTTTACGGTTTCGAGATCGACGATCGCCATATCAGGCCGCCACTACTGCGGCCGTCGGCGCGCTTGTGACTGGCACACTGCCCTTATCATTCGTGGCCGTGACGCGGACCGTGATGGCCTTTCCAATGTCACCCACAACGGGAACGTAAGTCGCGGCAGTAGCGCCAGAAATCGCGACGCCAGCAGCAAACCACTGCCGAGCGTAAGTCGGCGAGTCGGACCACGTCCCCGTGGTCGATGTCAGCGTCTGGCCGACCTGCGCCGTGCCCGTGATGGCAGGTGCAACAGAATTCACCGGCGAGCCGATACCGTTGACGATGCCGGCGCCGATATAGGACGCGACCCTGCGCTTACGAACCTTCGTTGACAGCATCGGGTTTGTCCTTCTTCTTCGTCGAGCGAGCGGAAGAGATCACGGGCTTGTCAGCGGCTTCATCAGCGGCGTCATCTTCAACGCTGGTCTGCGCCTCGCCCACGATGTCGACCAGACCCTGCGCCTCAAGCTGCTTCGCCTCGCCTGCCTCGACGTTGAACGGATCGCTCTTTTTGGTCTTCAGCTCCTTGCCAACCGCGAACGTGCGCTTAGCCTTCACTTCCAGAAAATCGGTCATGTTCACTCCCTTTTAAAGGAAGGGGAGCCGAAGCTCCCCCTGTAGTTCAATCAGGCGCCTTCGACATCGCCAGTCACAAAGGACTCAGGGCGATAGACTGCGAACGCCAGGCGCTCCTCGGCTCGAATCGTGAAGAGATTCTTCTCGAAATCGTCCACGTTCTCACTCGAAAGCAGGACCTCAATGTCCATGCGGTCGAAGATCTGAGCCGCGAAGCTGAACGCGCCGGTAAGGAACTCACCTGCGGCCATGGCCTGCGTCGAAACCACCGGCAGGTTCCAGAGCGTCGGAGTGAGTGAGCCCTGCGGGTTGCCGATGATGTAGTTGCCGCCAGCATCCTTGGTCAGCTCGATCTTTGCCCAGTCGATCGGGTTCAGAACGAACGCGGTTGCCGGATACTCGGCGAGAACGACCTGCAGAACAGCCAGACGGAGACGGTCGATTGCCGTTTCGTCCTCGGCAGCGAACGCCGGGTTAAACGCGGTAGCCTGCGGAACCAGGCCGTGGAGGTTCTGACCGGTGCCAGAGCCATTCAGCAGCTGGTTTTCCTCGACGAAACGCAGACCGTAACGAGCGCGGCCGTCGATGTAGGAGCGAAGCGCGGGCGCATCGTCAAGGATCTGGCGGGAGGCCTTGAAGAGATGGGCCAGCACGCGGACCGGCGAGGACGTCATGTCAAACGTCAGATCCGAGTACGGCTTGGCGGTCGTTTCGGCGACTGGAGCAGCGTTGTTAGTGAAGCCAGTCTCCTTCACGTATTCGATTGTGCTTGAAGACGTCTGACCTGGCATCACCAAGTCGCGGATGGTCAGCTGGCGCTCAGGCAAACCAAAGATGCCAGGAACGCGCGCGCCGGGAACCAGAGAGGTACCCTGCGAGCGGCCGGCGCCGACAGTGGTATTGGCAGAGGTAATGGCAGCGCGATCAGCCTTCACCTTGATCATGCCGCGATACGAAGAGTCAAACGACTGGGCGCCAGCGGCTTCGACAACGATATCACCTAGCGATTTTTCGTCGGGATCGCCCCCATCTCGTTCGCGAGCGGCCCGCTTCTCCAGATCGCCGAGGCGGGTCGTAACGTCGCCGAGCTCGGACAAAGCCTTGTCGGTCTTTTCCTTCAGTTCAGCGGAAACTTCGCCGTTCGTGGCAAGCTTCGAAGTGAAGTCGGTTGCAAGATTGCCAACCTGCTCCTTGATGGACGCAAGCGAAGTACCGAGCTCTCCGATCTTATCGGCAAGTTGATTATCAGCCATGTGTGGCTCCTTTATCGAATGAGTGGTGATTTTGCTTCGGCTATAAGCCGTTCAATGGCTGCCAAAGCAGCAGCATCCGTCTCGACGTCAGGAGCCCCCTGACCATCCTTGAGGTAGAGCCGAGCGGCCCGCTCTGCCTCAGAGCCCGACAACCCCATCAGTCCCCTGATGCCGTTTTCGAACTCGCGTTTTGTGATTTGTTCGCCGGCGGACATCTTCTCGACCAGCGTCTGCGCTGCCTCAGCCTTTGCGGCGTTCGCAGCCTTGATACGTCTCACAGGCGCAGGCTCGACGTCGGCGCCGTAGCGTGCCAAAGTCTCGTCAAGCGTCGCAATGCGGTCGACCATGCCGCGGTCGATTAGAGCTTCTGCGTAGAAAACGCGGCCCTGACCGTAGTTGTCCTCAACCTTGCTGACGGTCACGCCGCGCCCTTCGGCGACAGCTGCGACGAAGCGATTGTAGGACCGGTTCACGCCATCCTGGACATGCGCAAGGGTTTCCTTGCCAAGCGGCTCGGTCTCGTTGCCCTCAACCTTGTGCTTGCCGGCTGAAATGTACGTGCGCTTGATGCCGCGCTGCTCAAGGGCTGCAGACATGTCATCGTGCGCCGTGTAAACGCCGATCGAACCGGCGCGTCCGGAGGGCGTGACGACAATTTCGTCAGTCGAAGCCGCGATCCAGTAAGCAGCGCTTGCCGCAAGACTGTTGACCTGCGCGATGATCGGCTTTTCGCCGCCGCGCAGCTTGCGAATTTCGGTCGCAAGCTCGTCTGTACCTGGCACCGTGCCGCCGGGGCTGTCGATGTCGAGCACGACAGCCTTAATATCTTCGTTCGAAAGCGCTTTGTGCAGTGCTTTCTTGATACCAGCATAGGAATTGCCGCCGCTCATCGCGGAAAACAGGTCCATTTTATCGGCCAGAACCCCATAAACCGGGATAACGGCAACGCTGCCGCTGGTTTCGGCGATTTCCTTAGCTCGGGCATCGTCGATTGATGCCGCGAACTCGGACGAAAACAGCTTCTCACCTTGTGCCCGCGCCACCAAAACATCAGCCAAAACGCCCAGTTTTTCGCGCTGAATAGCCCAAGGTTCGGCCAAAAAGGCCGAAATCAGGTGTTCAAACTTCATGATTTTCCCTTATGCAGCGCGCGCTGCTGGCGTTGGCGCCGGAGTTTCGGTCTTGCCGAGCGTATCGAGGCGCGTCATCGTGCCATTAACGATGGCCTTGTTGCCGCCGTCGACTGGCGCCTTGTCTTCGTAAGAGCGAGCCTCATCGACGAGGTAAATGCCGTTCGTGACCATCTTCGACAGGAATTCTGCCCGCGCCGTGCTGTCGCCGCGCAAGAGCTCTTCCATGTTGAATTTCACCTTCGTGGTCTTCCTGGTCTTTGCATCCAGCAAGTCACGATAGATTGCCGCTTCGATGCGCTTGAGCATCGGCCGCATGCAGGTCTTGGTGAATTGGAGGATCAGCTGCTCGATGCCGCTGCCCCAGGTCGTGGTACCGTTGGCCGCGTGCCCGATCATAACGGGCGGCACGCCGAAGATGCGGCAGATCTGCTCTACGCTGTACTGTCTCGCCTCAAGGAACTGAGCGTCCTTGGGGTTGATCGACATTGGATAAGGCTTGAAGCCGGCCTCCAGCACCGTCACCCCGCCAGCCTTCTCGGCTCCGGCGAACTGCGTCAGCGTGTCGGAGATCTGCTTGCGCTGCTCAGGCTTCAGGATCTGATCAGAGCTGACGATGAGCGAAGAAAGCAGGCCGTTCTTGAACATTCGGCCAGCGACCTTCTCTCCCGCCAATGCACTCCCGACCGTATTGCGCACAACGGCGATCGGCGACATGCCTCGATCACAGCCCGGCAGCCTGACGCCGCGGACGTGAAACATCTTGCCTTCGGGCACTCGGCGCTTTTTGCCGTCTTCCGTCACCTCGTAGTAACGCGTGTTGCGACCGTCTTTCGACCGGCACACATCGACGCTCAGAGGGTGAAGCGGATTAAGCGCAACGAGGCGCTCGCCGTTCATTTTCTTTTCCGCGAAGAAGTTGCCGTCAAGCAGCAGACACATCGCCGCCATCGACCAGAATTCTGGCGCCGTATCGTCCATGTTCGGCATGTCGTGCAGAAGCTCGTAAAGAGGAGCGTTCTTGTCGACCGTCACGCCGTCCTCGCCGTAAACGATGCAAGGAAGTGTGCCGGCTGCGTTCTGCACGAGGTTGACGCACGCCCAAACCGCATCAAGCGAAAGGGCACTCTCAATCGTGACTGTCTCCCCTGACGTGGTGCCGAGGCCAAAGAAGCCTCGCCAGAACTCGCCGTCGGTGAGCTTGATAGGCCTTCCGACCCATCTCTCAAAAAAGCCCATCAGGCCTCACCACTAGGTTGCCCGTCACCAGGTGACAGAAATGATATTGTTGACGAAGTCGTCGAGGTTCGGAACGCCGTTGACGACGTCTCTTGCCTTCAGACCGAGAGCCATGGCGGTGGCGACGCTTCCATCTATACGGAAACGTGTCGCCGCCTTGTTCAGCTTGCGATTGCCTGCGGCGTCCATCTGGACGATAGCGTTGGCGAAGCAGAAACCCAGAACGGGGTTTCCGTCATGCACAAATCGACGCTGGATTACAGATTCTTCGAGAGCATCAATCGCCGGGGCCATCGATACAAATCCCTGGCCCCAGTCGACCATGCGTATGGCCCCGTCGTAGGGCTGATCCTGACCGTCCTTGTAGGCTTCAATGCCCAGTCGGCCGAATTCGACCAGAAGCAGGTCGATGCGTGAGCGGTCATATGCAATGCCTGCGATTTCATATTCCTGCGAAATCCGACTGATCGCTTTAGCCACATGTCCGAAGTCGATTACCTTTCCTGGAGCGGCATCGAGCCAGCCTTCCTTCACCATCGTCGGGTAATCAAAGTGGTCCCGTTTATAGTGGTCATGAAGGTAATCCTTGGGCTTCCAATGCCATGCTTTCACCCGATCGCTTCCCGGCTCAGCCGAGACAGCGACGAGAGCGGTAAGGTCGACTTTCGCGGACAAATCCAAGCCCAAATAGATGCGCTCGCCTTTTCTAAGTACACCGGTGTCCGCCCGACATGCGCGCGCATCGGTTTCTTGGCACGCCTTCCATTCTGATCTGGAAATCAGCGGCGTGGTTTGATCCACTCGCTGGTTCAAGTACAGGTTCCTGAACGACGCCTCACGTGACGGCATGCGCACCGCCTCTTCAGCCAGCGCGCGTATGTCTTCAATTTTTCGGAAGTCGCCCAAAGCCGGGTTTGCGGCGGACCATGCCGCTTCGTCGAGAAGATCATCCACGTGATCGCCTGCAGCATACAGATGAACGCAAACACGCGTATCGTCAGCGCGAAGGCCGTCGTCGATCAGCTTCGAAAGTGGATGCTCAGGATCTGGCGACTGCGTCGAGATAACAAACCCAAGCGGCTCGTTTCTCGCCCCCTGTGAAGTGTTAAGTACGTCATACAGCTCGTGGTCTTTCGCCTGTGCTAGCTCGTCGTAGATCCAAACGGATGGATTAAGACCATGCTTCGTCCCGGCCTCAGCAGAAAGCGCACGATAAAAGCTTCCGTTTTCCTTACAAACAATCGTTTTCGTGGAAGGAACAACAGTTAGTGGACAAGTGCCGCCCGGTCCGAACTCGGGTTCCGCCTCAACCATCTGCCGGGCAAACTTGAAAACCTGGCCTGCCTGCTCCCTGTCAGTGGCGGCGGAATAAATTTCACCGTTGATTTCGGCTACTGGACCACAAAGGTGAGCCAGGACAAGCGCAGCTATGAGAGCAGTTTTTCCGTTCTTACGTGCGACCGAAAAGATCGCGCGCCGGACGCGACGTCGCCCATTTGCGAGGGGAGCGTAGACGTCGAGAATGAATTGCTTCTGCCAGTGCCTTAACACTATCGGGCCGCCCTGCCCCTCACCGCTTGGAACCTGCAACAGCTCTATGAAGTCGATTACTTTTTGAGCGCGGTCCAGCCCCTCGCGGCTTACGCCTTCCCTGCGCTTTGCCCAAGCAGGCCGCTGAACTTCGATTTTGGTTTCTCCTCAGGCAAAGCCATGGCGGCACGGGCCTTAGGGTCCATGCCCAACCGGTCACCCATCGACATCATGATCCGTGCCGCTTCATTTTTGATCTTGAACCAGGGGTTAACCGTTGGGTTTCCCGTCGAGCCAGACACAATGGGGGGCTCCGTTTTCAAGGCCTCGGTCGCCTTTTTGTGGTCTGACCAAGCCGCGGCGTAAACGGCAATGCCACCTGTGTCGGTGGCAGCGTATGTGCCTTGGGGCATTGACGCGACGATCATCTCGAAACACTGTTTGGCGTCGTCGTCCAGGTAATTTGGGATGTAGACGTCGCCTGCCGCCTTTAATGACGGCGCACGCTTCTTGCGCTTTCCGGGATTGCCCTTGAGCGCCTGCATTTCTGGCGTCTCGGGGCGCGGTCCTCTTGCGCCCATGGCGTCACCTAAAAAATAGTTACAAAACTTGCGGGATTTAGCGCTTGCCTGCCTCGCCGGTCCGTGGCGGGCGAAGCTGACACTTCACTTTGGCCCCCGGGGTCATCACTCGTCGACCGGCCATCCGTCGCTACCAAAGGAAACGACCTTGATGCCACGATCCTCAAGAGCACCAAAGCGATCGTGGCATGCCTTGCAAAGCGATTCGAATGGTCCATTCCAAAAGCGCTCCTCGTCGCCTTTGTGCCCGCCTTCTGCATGGTGAACGACAGTTGCCTCTTCAACCACCTCAATGGCCAAGCACCGAATACACAAGGGATGCGCCGTGAGCTGAGCCTCGCGCAATCGTTGCCATCGCGCGGTTCGATAAAGGCGACGATAGAGCGCGGCCTCGGCTGAACGACCGGTAGGTTGAGGCATTGTAATGCGCGCTCTCGCCGTGCATTCTCTACCCGCCATGTGTAGGGAGAAGAGCTATGGACAGAATACTGGGTTACAAAGACGTTAGCCCTGAAGCCAATGCCCGCGTATCGGTAGCAGAGGGTAATCATTTCCAAGGAATGACGAAGCTTGATCTGAAGCCCGCCAAAGACGCCTTCAAAGAGGCTATAGACGCGGAAGACTCAGGCAAATTCGATCGAATTTCTGTCTTCGTTGAGGATGTTACGGAAATCCTTGAAATGCCTCAGGTTCGTGAGATTTATGCCGCATGGGTAAATGAAGGCTTGGCTTAATATCCGCTGGCTGAGCCTATCTCACCGCTTAACGTATTGCCATATACTTGATAAACCGACGTTGCGCGCGTGGGTGAATAGGTCGAAGACGGCGATGATTGCGTCTGTCATGCCCGCTCCAATTTTAGATTATGGTGCCGCCTGTCGGAGTTTAACCGACCTTTCCCTGCTGATCCTGGGCCAATGGCCTACATCAGGGCTGACCGCCGTCGGCAGCATGATTTTGTGTGGAAGTGTTTTGCTTCGTTGTTTCCGCATCCCGAAGGTTCGCGGGAGCGACCCGTTAAGCTAATGGCGGCAGGGAGCGTGCACGACCTGCTTGGCGTTGGCCAACGGGGTCACACTCAACCTGCCGCACGACTGCCCGAGCTCGCGGAGGAGAACGCGCCAAGGGCAATGTGTATTGAGGCAGTCCCGGCATCGTAGCGAGTTCATTGCTTCCGCTCGAATTCAGCGCCTCAAATCGGAACGGCAGCCGAAGCTGCCGTTGGATTTTCTACCCCTTCAATATAATCCGATCTGATAATGAGCTTTACCGGACATCACGCCGCTATTTTTTGGTCATCTTCTTCAATTTTTCTCAATTCGGTATTCAGAGCATCAATCGCCGCCTCAATCAGTGCCACCCCACGTTTCTCTGCGTAGGCGGGCGCAAGTCCCATTGCCACGCCGATACTCGTCGCATTCGCCTTACCTATCGCAAGGTCCAGAACTTCGACGTGCCTACCGAGTTTTTTCACGAGATACTCAACGAAGCTTTCTGTTTCGATGCTGCGGCACGCGTTGAACTCTCGCCCTGCTGGCTTTGACGCTGTCGGCTTTGGTTGCTTCACGCCACCGACCCACTGCGGACCAAGCACAATCGCATCTGGCGCGCGTGTTGCTGGAACTGTGAGCTTTTCGAACGGAACGCTTCCATCGACGCCAAACTTCCTAAGAACCTGCCGCGCCTCGATAGCTTCTGGGTTTGCCTCGCACGCGTCCCGTTGATCGATTACAAAGGGCCGATGGAGATGGTCAGCAGCTAACGGCGAAACCGCACCCTTCAGTCGGACGTAAGACCAAATCGCGCTCTCAGAACGATCAGCCGAAACGGCGCCGCCCTTCTCGCCGCGCCGGCGCTCAACCGGCTTCAGCTTTTTGCCTTTGGCCGTTACGCCCCAGTATTTTAACACGCCGTCAGTGAATGTAAGGCTGCCAATCCTCGCCTCAAGCGAAGTACGCTTCGCTCCTCGACCGCCTGTCTGCTTGATTGCAAATTCTGTCTTTGGCGCCGGTGCGTCGTCGTACACGTTGACCATTTCGCCGGTGTGTTCCCATCGTTCCCGATCAACGACGCCTCGGCCAACAGCAGCCATCAGCTCGGATTCAGAAGGTCTGGTCTCAATGGTGACTTCGGGTTCGTACTGCCCTTCCTCATCCGGTGTGACAATTTCATCCGGATACCTGAGATCGCGCCACCGCTGCAGCCCCTTCACGCGAACTAGATCACCTCGATGCGCCAACCTCTCCAATGCAGGCCAGGCCAGCACGTCGGGCGCGGGCTTGTTGTCGTTGGCCGCAGGGCGAGGCTTCTTCTCGGCCTTGGCAGGCGGTGCGGTATAGCCGGCGATTAGGTCGGCCAGTTCTGAAAAGTCTTTCGCCCTCACGCCGCGTTCTCCTTGCTTGATGCACTGCACGGTTGGCAGCACCATGCTCGCTTGTCACCGGTGAATGCTCGACCGCATACCGTGCACTTGCACACGTACCCGCCAGGCGCGAACCCGAAGACGTTGTCGTTCGCTGCCACGAGACTGCCGGCATCAATGACCGTACCACGCATGGATGCTTCGTCGTTCAACCTCTCGAAAGCGGCGCGGCCGTCCTTTGGCAGCCATTTGTCGTGAACCATCGTCGGCGCCGATCCGACGCCTGGAAATGGGCCACCTATGTTCTGAATGCGGGTTCTGATCATGAAGCCTCCTGTTGCTAAAGAGCAGATAAGGTTTTGGGTGAAATTTGTCTGGTCGGTGTGCGAAATTTTGGGGAGTCGTCCGTTAGGGGGTGTCGAGCTAGGGTCGACACCCCTGATTGGGTACGATCCGAGAACTGCGCTAAACGCTCGGATATCTGTCTAAACACCAACGAAATTAGTCGCTTGGGGTACGATCCCAACTCATGCGCTTTTTGCATTTGTTCAGCGGTCAAGGATTCCTTGACAACTGAGCTGTCTGGTAATTCCGGACAACTGCCAGCTCGTGCATATTTTGCACCAACTAAGGTATTAGGGATTTCCTAAAGACTGGATGGGTTTTCTTTTTTCAAAACCAACCCTTCAAAGCACCCGACATCACGACACACTATAAGTGTGTGTCGTGTCGTGTCGGGTTGGGATGCTCACGACATAAATACAAATGTCGTGTCGTGTCGGCTGATGTCGGCTATGTCGGGAAGAACCATTGTCCGACCTGAACTACCTTTCCGTTAGATAAAAGGTACTTCTTCGCACGCAGGAAACGCTGCTGGATTGTTTCGACCTTCGCGGTGCTGCCCGTTGTGTAAAAGACAGCCCTCCACTGATCTTCAGTCACCACCATGCAGACGTCTGGATAACCGGGGCCGCTCGGAACAACGCCTTCAGCAGCGATCGCCTGCTGCAAGCTTATCAGCGCTGTGGAATTATGGCCCTTCACATTCTCGACCAGCTGCGCGCCGGCATCTTTGCCAGGAACGATCACTGGAGCCATTGTGGGCTCACCGTCTGGGCCAGTGCCGACCTGAACTCCCTCCATTCCATAAACACAAATGACGCCCTCCTCTCCGTCGTTGGTGCCGTCGCAGGTCAGCGTGTACGTCTGTCCCGTCTTTTTCACGATGAAGCTGGAATCGACCGCGCCGTCTAAGTCGATTGCGCCCTTCGCTCGCTCGCCAGTCCACCCAGTATGGTGAATGACCGTTAGGTGCGCATCCGTCTCGTCGAGGATCTCGTCACATGCCTGCACGTATTTGCCCATGTCCTTTGACGTATTTTGGTCGCCAGCTCCGAAGGATCGAGATAGGGTATCGATAATTACCCAGACGCACTTTTGCCCACACGCCTCCTCGGCCGCCTTGATGGCCGCAACAATTTCTCTGGCATTGGTGAGATTCGCAGTCATGTCGAACCGCCCGCCTAGGATCAGCAGTGGAACATCCGAGACGCCGTGCCGCTTCCTGAATGCGAGCATTCGTCGCTTCGTGAGCTTCTCTCGTTCCGCAGCAATGAAGACAACGATTCCCTGCTTTACGGGCCTGCCGAACCAATCCATTCCAGCCGCCACATGACACGCAGCATCCGTAACGATCGCGCTCTTGCCGGAACCAGGGGGCCCGACGACGTAAGAGAATTCATTCTCCCCAAACACGCCACGGATGATTTCCGCCTTGGGTGCGTCCTCTTCAATGTTATCGAACCACGTTACTCGGAAAGGCATGCGAGGTGTGTTGTCGTTTGCGGCGGAACGGTTAGATGGTCTGTCGCGATGAACTACTTCCATTTTGGAAGTGGTTGCCGGAGGATGATCGGGCTCCGCGACAGACGCATCAAGAACCTTAAGGTATGTGCAACGGATTGTTTTCACCTCTCCGCCGTCGAAGCCGACCATAACTTTTTGTCCGTCGGCGTGTAAAACCTTGCCCTTTCCCCAGATGCCATGACCCACTCTCTGACCGGCCGCAAACGTGACTTTTTCAGGCTGCGGCGTTGACGCTGGCGGTATTTTGGCCACGGGCGATCTCTCCCATTGCGGCCTCGATAATGGCCGTTGCGGTTTCGGGGGTGAATGTGACTGCCGCAGCACCAAATGCAGATGGTGCGAACACTCTGAGGCCAGCGCCGGTGCGTTTCAGCGCGATGTTATAAAGACGAAGTCCGTCCATCTGGATGTCGAACCGCGCAATGGTATTGCCGCCCTCGAAAGGGCGGCGTAGGGATAGGATTTTCATGCGGCTTCCTTATGGTCGGCCTGACGCTGCGATTCGTAGATCTTTTTCCACTCGTCCAGCGTAAGTCCGGTGTTGCCTTCGTCATCCCGCAAGCCGCTCACTGGATCAATTATGGCAACACGGTCACCGAGATCTTCACCCTCGCTTACGAAGATCGGGAAGGTGCCGCCCGGGCAGATGCGCCAGGCAATAATGGAGCGGACGGTGTAGTATACCTCGTCACCCCAATCTCTAACAAAGACGCCTGCGTGGCCCGGGGTGGCGGGTACGATGCGATAGAATTGGTCGTTGATATCCCCACGCACTTCTGCGGTTTCCGTGTCGCCTGTCGACAGGAGAAACCGCGTCTCGCCGTTGCGTAGCTCTGTAAACTTCACGACGTGATCTGAATTGATAATCGTTCCATTGGTGGTGAAAATTGCGGGCATGGTAGTCTCCTCTTGATGTGGTGGTGGATTGGTGAGGGCAGACAGGCGTCGGCAGGAACCTCACGGGGCGTCTGGGTCGCTAATGGATGCGCAACGCTCAGCAGCTTCTTTGAACTTTTGAGGGAGTTTACATCCTCGCCTCTCGGCTCGGCGGAGAATCCCGGCGCACGCCTTGGGGCTAAGAAGGAAACGTGGATCGACTTCGCTGTCCGGCTGAAGGATGTCATTCAGGTGTTTGACGGACGCATCGTTAGGCCATTCCTCAACATTGATCCGGCCCGCGAGCCCCCGAGGCATGGACTTCTTATCGAAAGTCCAAACCTTCACAGCCCCGTCATCTTGCGTGAAACTGGGGGGTGTGTCCCAAATATCAACGGGCTTCCGATCGATCTGTCGAAAGTGCTCATCGGCGAACAGCGATCCCGTTGACGTAGTACTCTCGTCGCGATTGGTCATAGCTTCTCCTCTCGCCGGCAGCGCCGGACGTTGCGTGTGATGGTTATAGGGTGGGTTAGGCGACGCCGTGCGTCATCTTGAAGTCGGACATAGCCGCGTCAAAATGGTGCGCGGCGTTCTTTTCTGCCGCCACCGTCGAGACTGCGATAATCGCCAATTGAAGCTGGGCGATCCCTTTGATGTTTGCGATCAAGTCGTTGCTGGCGGCTGCTTTCTCGACCATTTTGGAGCGCTCGGCCATGAGGTTGCCGAGATAATCCTGAACAGCGCTCATGCGGACGCCCTCGTCCTCGCATCAATTTTCGCCTGTACCCAGGCAGTGACTTCACTGCGGACGAAAGCTACGCGGCGCTCTCCAAGCTCTACCGCAACAGGAAAGCGTCCCTCAGAGCGGTAGCGGTTAAGCATTGTGCGGGACATGGACGTAAGTTTGCAGGCGTCATTCAATGAAATGAGCGCAGGGGTGTTGTCGTTGTGGTATTTCATAGTCCCTCCTTTTCGGTTAGAAACATCCATTAATGTAATATGCGCATTATTGACGAAAAAGTCAATACGGTATTGTGCGCATTAATTAAATATGCCAGTACGATGTGGAGGAGACATCGGATGGTATCGCAAAAGCAATTAATTGAACTTGTGGCCGCAACGATCGGTGCGCCGGTCGAAACGGTTACCGTCATCGACCGCTATCTCGCGGAGGCAGGGTTTCGCACGCGGGCTCTTCGAGGGCGAGGAAGCACGCCTATGACGTACCAAGACGCTGCGAACATGATCATCGCGACAGCGTGGGATGCCAATCCAAAAGACGCAGTCAGGATAGTTAAGGCTTATTGCGGTCTTCCGCCCGTCCGCGTGGCGGAAACAGCGCACATAGCTAAAGATGCGTTGGGATCCACGTTTGGGGAAGCGCTAGCCAACATGTTGGAATCAGTCCCAAAAGAACGAGCGGCATTCAGTTCGCACGAGGATGCTCCGGGGCACATGTCTCTCCGCGTGAAAATGTTTGGCCCGGAACCTCGGGCGACCATAACTCTTGTGAAGGAAGGCAGATCCAACACGTTTGAGTTCGGCCCCGCAGCTTCTGGTTCCACAGATCTCCGTCGGACGGTGGAATTCAGTCAGATTACGGTCGGGTTCGTAGGGGAAGCGGTAGCCGAAGATTTGTAAAGATAATCTGTCCACTGCCCCATCAATTCGCGCCGTCGTTCAAGTGCGTCCGACCGCGCATACGACCTTTCCACAGCGTCTCCTACAGCATGCGCAAGGCAAGCCTCCGCGATCTCTCTAGGAGCGTGCGCGACGTCGGTAGCCCAGTCGCGGAAGGTGCTTCGGAAGCCGTGCACGGTAAAAGCCCCTCCCCCTGCGGCCTTTAACGCTTTCGCCAACGACATGTCAGACAGCGGCCGCTTGTCTCGAACACCAGGAAAGACGAGATCGTTCACAGCTTGAGCTTTCATCGCCTTCAGAAGCGCAACGGCTTTTTCCGAAAGTGGCACGCGATGCAGCTTGCCGCCCTTCATTCGCACGGCGGGAACAGCCCAGATCTTTGCAGCAAGGTCGAACTCACCCCAAACAGCGCCGCGCGTCTCCCCAGATCGCGCTGCCGTAAGTATAGTGAACTCTAATGCTCGAGCGCCAACACCCTTCACATCAGCCAGCTTCTTCATGAATCCGGGAGTGTCGGAATGTGGCATGGCTGCATGATGATTGCGGTTCGACAACTCATTAGGTTTGTGGAGCACATGCTCGAGCGTGCCTTTCCACGCCGCCGGATTGTCGCCAGATCGGTGTCCTTCAACCTTTGCTGCATCAAGAACCCGCTCGATCGCCTCCCGCAATTTTTCGGCCGTCTCCTGCTTGTCGCCCCAAATCGGCTCCAGAACCTGAACGACGTCCCGCACGCGGATAGCCGCCAGCGTCTTGGCGCGTATGGGGCTTGCATGGTTTGTGAGAAGGTTGCGCCAACGAGCTTCAGTCTTGGCACCTCGCCACCTACCGGCCTTAACCGCAGCATCGATAAAAGCGTCAGCGTAGGCCCCGAACGTCATTGCTTTCGGCGAAACTTCCTCCGCTTCGCGCTTCGCTGCAAGCGGATCGATACCAGATCGAACCAGCCGGCGCGCCGCTTCGGCCTTGTCCCTTGCATCGGCCAAGCCAACTGTATGGAGCGGCCCGAGACCCATCTCGCGACGCTGGCCGGCGAAGGTGTAATTGAAAATCCAATAGCGGCCTGTACCTTTCGAGACTAGATACAAACCTCCTCCGTCGCGCAGCTTCGTTGACTTGCTCGCCGCGATCGTTTTGATGGTTAGAACGTTCCTAGTATGGCTCCCCATTTTCTTTCCCCACAATTTCCCCGCTATTGGGGTGTGCGCTAATATTCGGCGCTATGGGCAAAATGGTCAAGTATCCATATGAAAGATAAGCACTTTCTTGGCGTACGGCTTTCATTATGGTCGTTAAGGTTGCTAAAAATTATCCGGCCCGGGGAGCCACTTTTTTCAAGGAGAGAAAAGTAACGTGCTGCTAAACAAATTAGCATAATCTGCCCCTCAATTGTTCCTGCTTCCTGCGCTTCGCGAAACACTTCCACTATTGCTATTTCGGATCTTCTTTGACGACGTTTCTGTCCACAGGCGGATAAACGAGTGAAGTCAGAAGATGTTTCAAAATTCGTGCCAATAGCCGTGATTCATCGAGATGAAGCTCCGCCTATCTCAGCCTCGTGCGCATGGCTGGAAAATTTACGGCGGGGTTTGCTATAGTCAATTGTGGAACGCGTAACGTCGCGGAGACCGAAGCACCCCGCTGAGACGTAGTCGCGCAGCCCGGTGCTGTTCGCGCCGGCGGGCAAATCCTCGCATAGGACCGTGGGAAAGGCGAAGTGCAGTTGCACTTCGCGCAATATGACTTAAGGGACGTCGCGGCCAGCGTAAGCTGGCCGTCAAATGATCACTTCTTCTTCGATGCCCGTTTCGTTGCGTTGGTCGCATTGGTAAGCGCCGGCGGGTCACTTGCCGGAAACGTCTCTTCGAGGCTCTCGGTCAGATCATCTTCGTTTTTGCCCTTGGCCGCAGATTTCTGCTCGTTCTCGAGTGACTTCACCGCAGGGGACTTGGCTTTAGCGGATGCTGATTTTTTTGCCGGCGCCTTTTTTGCTGCGGCTTTTTCCAATGGCTCCGCCGATTTTTTCACAGCGCTTTTCGTCTTTCCGGTTTCCGAGGCTGAAACTTCTCGCTCGGCTTCGCTCCAGTGTCTTTCATGGTGTCCGTCCGGTCGCCCTTCCCTCTCCCAGATTGCCCGTGCTCTTTCACGGATTGCGGCTTCGCGGTCATGGCTCATAACGGACCTCCTCGTTGCGTTGCACCGGATTTGATTGTGCCACTTCAAAAACAAGAAAGGCCAGAGTTGGTTCCGCGTCAACCTGTCGTGACCGAGCATTTACGAGCAAAAGGGAACCGTGCCGTGCCGCGGATCGTTTGTCAGCCAGAAACCAACAGGAGATTGCTCCATGACCAACCCGCAAAAGCCCGCAACCGAGCCACTGGACATCAGCGATGAAGATGTCGCCCGCTTCGAGACCGAAAGCGAGCTGAAAGACAAGGACACGGAGATCGATCCGGATGAGAGCATGAATTTGCGGGCGCGCCGACAGGCAGCACGTCAGCACGAGGACGCGTTTATCGTTGCGACCGATCTGGAAGACGATGACCAGCGCGAGGCAGCTCCCGGCACGCGTGAACAGCCCTAAGCCGGAAATGGAAAAGGCGGGTCAAAGCCCGCCTTTATCCAACGAAGTTTCCCACCCGCCTATCGGCGGACTGAGACGATCGCCTTGCGATTGAAGTTCGATACCTGCACGCGGCCGGACTGATTACCGCCGAGGATCTGGGCGGTCTTGCCGCTCATGCTCTTGAGAATTCCAGCGTGGTAGCCACGGCCATTGCGGATGACCACGACATCACCAGGCTTCGCCTGATTGACCGGAACGGCATAACCGAAGGATGTCCATGATTTGGCGAATCCGTAGGACTTGGGAGACTGCCGCCCGGCCTTGCTGGCGACAGCATGAAGAAAAAGTCCGCACCATGGGGTGCTGCGCGGATTTGCGCCCAGAATATTTTTGAGGCTCTTATTGTTCTTGGACTCATGCAGTCCGGTGTATTTTTCTGCCTGGTTCAGCATGCCAGCAGAGGCCGATGCCACGACTGTAAAAGACAAGGCAACGGATAGAATTAACGCGGATACTCTCAAACGTCTCGCCCTTATGTTGGTGGGCGCTCGTGTATTGTGACAATTTAGCGACAATTTGACGAGAAATGGGCAGGAATCAGACACCTACTCATCGATGCTGATCTGTCAATGCTTCAAAACAGGTTCCCCTGCGCCTGATCCGTGCGGCTACGGCCGCCTTTTTCGAGATCGAGCATCCGCAATTTGCTAGCGGTTCCTCCCGGTGCGGAAAAGCCACCAAGCCTGCCGCCGGCCGCGAGAACCCGATGACAGGGGATGATCAGCGGCACCGGATTTTTCGCCATGGCCTGACCGACGTCGCGCGCTCTTTCCATGCCGCACCCAAGCGTCTTCGCAATGCCGCCATAGGTCGTCGTATCGCCCCAGCCAATCTGCCGCGCGACTTCGTAAACATCGAGGAAGAACCGCTCCTGTCCGGACAGATCAAGTTCGATCGGTCTGAAATCGACCTCATCGCCGGTGAAATAACGCGTAATCATTCCGATCACGTCGCGCGTATGCGGTTCCGGGACGGCAATTGAGGCAGACGTCAGACGTGCCTGCAGGCGTTTTTCCGTTTCATCAGCATTTGAGCCGGGCAGTTGCAGCCGCGCGATACCACGTTCCGTCCACGCAAGTCCGCAGTGGCCAAGCGCAGTTGGGAAAACAGTATATCCGCAATGAATGGTCATGATCGTTGCCTACGCACTTTATCGACCGCAAGATGCCATATTGCTGATGTGAAACAACCCGTTTCCTGTGCCCAACAAAAAGGCCACCCGATTTAGCGGGTGGCCTGTCGCTATCATCCTAAAAATCGGCTCAGGAGGCGATTTTCGCCTGCTCTTCGACGAGGCATCGCGCCTGTCTGCTGGCGGCGATAAAAGCGGTGCGCGCGATTTCTCCTGCCACGTCGCCCATCAGTGAGGCACGGCACAGGCGAAGCGCTTGTTCATGTGTCTTGTCACCGCGTTGAGGCCATTCGTGCTGAAGAAAATCGAAGGCTTCGTAAACGCCATTGAAAATCCGGGGGGCGCCATTTTCAAGAGAGATCGTGACAGGCTTTTCCCACTTAACGTCGTTCAGCAACATTGATTGTACTTCCATGCTCAATTAACCCGCGACAAACGCCGGCTCCTCCAGTTGGTTCCCTTCGCAAGCGGTTTCAAGGTCAAAAAAATAACCACCCATAAACCGTGTTCCCCATCTTCCCATTGTAACGGATTTGCGGAACAAAGCGGTTCAACACTCGTTCAAGCGGAAGTGAACCGGGACCTCCTATGTCAAGCAAAACCGCCGCCGCTATCATCTGGTTCCGCAAGGATCTGCGCCTTTCCGACAATCTTGCCGTCCTTGCCGCATTAGAGCACGGCGGGCCCGTCATCCCATTGTATATCCATGAAAAAACAGGCGGAGCACTCGGCGGCGCTCAGGAATGGTGGCTGCATCATTCGCTGACGGAACTGAGCGGCGCACTCGAGAAAAAGGGTAGCCACCTCCTTCTCGCGAGCGGCAAAGCGGAGACGGTTCTTCGCGAATTGATATCAACGACCGGCGCTGATGCCGTCTTCTGGAACAGACGATATGATCCAGATGGTATCGCCGAGGATAAGGCGCTCAAGCAGAAGCTGCGGGACGAAGGGCTGACAGTCCGTAGTTTTTCCGGCCACCTCCTGCATGAGCCTTCCCGGCTGAAGACAAAGTCCGGCGGGCCTTACCGCGTCTATACACCCTTCTGGCGCGCGATCGAGGGCGGGGATGAGCCGCACGCGCCGGCGGATGCGCCGAAGAGCCTGAAAGCGCCCAAGACATGGCCAAAATCGGAGACGCTTTCCGACTGGAAGCTTCTGCCGACCAAACCCGACTGGGCCAAACACTTCGGCGACGTCTGGACACCTGGGGAGAAGGCGGCGCGGAAAAAACTCGATGATTTCTTCGATGGCGCCTTGAAGGGTTATGAAGAAGGCAGGGACTTCCCGGCAAGGGATGCCACGTCGCTGCTCTCACCGCATCTGGCGCTTGGGGAAATTTCCCCTGCCACGGTCTGGCATGCCACGAAGGGGCTTTCCCGCCACATCGCGTCGAACGATATCAGCCGTTTCCGCAAGGAAATCGTCTGGCGGGAATTTTGCTATCATCTGCTGTTCCATTTCCCAGAGCTCGACGAAAAGAACTGGAATGACAGTTTCGACGCTTTCGCCTGGCGCGATGATGAAACGTCCTTTAAAGCCTGGACGCGCGGCATGACCGGCTACCCGATCGTGGATGCCGGCATGCGGCAACTGTGGAAGCACGGCGTGATGCACAATCGCGTACGGATGATCGTAGCGTCCTTTCTCATCAAGCATCTGTTGATCGACTGGCGGAAAGGCGAAAAGTGGTTTCGCGATACGCTTGTTGATGCCGACCCCGCCTCCAACGCCGCGAACTGGCAATGGGTCGCCGGCTCGGGCGCGGACGCCTCGCCGTTCTTCCGTGTCTTCAATCCCATCCTTCAAGGCGAAAAATTCGATGGCGACGGAGAGTATGTCCGCCGCTTCGTGCCGGAGCTCGAAAAACTCGAGTCGAAATATATCCATAAGCCGTTCGAGGCGCCAAAAGAGGTGCTTAAGAAAGCAGGCGTTGAACTTGGCAAGACCTATCCGATGCCGATTGTCGACCACTCAGAGGGCCGGGAAAGAGCCCTCGCCGCCTATTCCCGCATCAAGAAGGACGCATAAAACTGGGTATCGGGAAAATTTTGCGTGGCTAAGGCGAAGCCGGGAAGATAATTTCTTGCCTTGAAGCGGTTGTAACGGGACATAACGGCACCTAATTTCCGCTCAGACAAGAAGGCTCAATCATGACCATTCACCCCTCTGCGCTCAGTGCTATCGGCAACACGCCCCTTATCCGCCTGAAGGCTGCCTCTGAAGCGACGGGGTGTGAAATCCTCGGCAAGGCGGAGTTCCTGAATCCGGGCCAGTCCGTCAAGGATCGGGCCGCACTCTACATTATACGAGATGCCGAAAGGCGCGGGCATCTGCGGCCGGGCGGCACCATCGTCGAGGGAACGGCGGGCAATACCGGCATCGGCCTGTCGCTCGTCGCCAATGCGCTGGGCTACAAGACGGTCATCGTCATCCCCGAGACGCAGAGCCAGGAAAAGAAGGATGCGCTGAAGCTTCTCGGCGCCAAGCTGGTGGAAGTTCCGGCTGCTCCCTATTCCAATCCGAACAATTACGTGAAGGTGTCCGGCAGGCTCGCAAAGCAGCTCGCGTCAGCCGACGAGAACGGCGCGATCTGGGCCAACCAGTTCGACAACATCGCCAACCGTCAGGCTCATATCGAAACGACGGCGCCCGAGATCTGGGACCAGACCGATGGCAAGGTGGATGGCTTCATCTGCGCTGTCGGCTCGGGCGGGACGCTGGCGGGCGTGGCGGATGGCCTGCGCGACTTCAATCCCGACATCAAGATCGGCCTTGCCGATCCTGAAGGGGCAGCACTTTATGAATTCTATCAGCATGGCGTGCTGAAGTCCGAGGGCTCCTCCATCACCGAAGGCATCGGCCAGGGCCGCATCACCGCCAATCTGGAAGGTTTTACGCCCGACTTTTCCTATCGCATTCCCGATGCGGAAGCGCTTCCCATCCTCTTTGATCTCGTCACCAAGGAAGGCCTGTGCCTTGGCGGTTCGTCGGGCATCAACATTGCCGGCGCAATCCGCCTTGCCCGCGACCTCGGTCCGGGGCATACCATTGTGACGATACTGTGCGACTACGGTAATCGCTACCAGTCGAAGCTGTTCAACCCGGAATTCCTGCGTTCCAAGGGGCTTCCCGTTCCGCAGTGGCTGGCAACAAAAAGCGATATACCGGTTCCCTATGAAACCGCCTGAGGACATGCCGAAATGCCTGTGAATGCCCTGTTCCGTGACGATTTTTATCTTGCTACCGCAGAAGCGATCGTCACGGCGGTGCATGAGGATGGCGGCATCGAGCTAGAACAGACCTGCTTTTATGCGACATCCGGCGGCCAGCCCGGCGATAGCGGCTTTCTGGAGCGGGCCGATGGCTCGCGCATCGAACTTGGGATAACCCGGCATGGTCAAGACAAAAGCGTCATCATCCATGTACCACTGGAAGGCCAGCCCTGCCCGCAGATCGGCGAGAAGCTGACCCTGCATGTGGACTGGCCGCGCCGCTACAAGCTGATGCGCATGCACACGGCCTGCCATCTGCTGTCCGTGGTCTGCCAGTGGCCGATCACGGGAGCAGCAGTCGGCGAGGACGAATCGCGTGTCGATTTCGACATGTCGGAGACCATCGACAAAGACGAGGTGACTGCAAAGCTGATGGAGCTGGTGAAAGCCAACCATCCCGTCTTCCTGCAATGGATCACCGATGAGGAGCTTGCTGCCAATCCCGGCATCGTCAAATCCAAGAATGTACGCCCGCCAATGGGCCTCGGCCGGGTCAGCCTCGTCTGCATCGGCGAAAATTCGAGCATCGACAGCCAGCCCTGCGGTGGCACCCATGTTTCCGAAACGCAGGAAGTGGGCGATATCCACATTGCCAAGATAGAGAAAAAGGGCAAGGAGAACAGGCGGTTCCGCATTCGTTTCGGCACCCCTGAAGCTGCTGCCTGAGATCGGGAGAGACATCGTGAGCACGGATAAGAGCCGTTTCGTCGTTTCGGCGGACTGGGTGGAAAAACAGCTTGGCACATCAGGCTTTCGTGTCGTGGATGCCTCGTGGTATTTGCCGGCGCATAAGCGCAACGGCGCGGAAGAATACGCGGCCGGCCATCTGCCCGGCGCGGTTTTTTTCGATCAGGACAAGATTGCCGATCACACGACCGGCCTGCCGCATTCTCTGCCCGCACCCACATTCTTCGCAGAACAGGTCGGCGCACTGGGCTTGAGCGACACCGATACGATCGTCGTTTATGACGGCCCCGGTTTCTTCTCCGCGCCGCGCGTCTGGTGGATGTTGCGGGTGATGGGGGTTGCCAAGGTCTATGTGCTGGACGGCGGTCTTGATGGCTGGAAGCGTGAGGGCCGACCGCTTGAAACGGGGACGCCGGAGATCACGCCCGCAACCTTTACGCCGGACTTCGATGAGAAGCGCGTTACCTCGCTCGGCGCCATGCGCGGCATCGTCGATAGCGGCGAAAAGCAGATTGCCGATGCGCGCGGTGCCGGACGCTTTACCGGCGACGAGGCGGAGCCGCGCGCCGGTATGCGTTCCGGCCATATGCCCGGCGCACGCAGCCTGCCAGCGACCGCTTTTTCCGAAAACGGCCATTTCAAGGACCTGACCACCATTCGCAAGATGGTGGCCGATGCCGGGATCGACCTGACGAAACCTGTCGTGACCAGCTGCGGCTCGGGCGTGACCGCCGCCGTCATAACGCTCGCACTGGAATCGCTCGGCCATCAGGACAATTCGCTTTATGACGGCTCGTGGTCGGAATGGGGCGGATTACAGGATACGCCGGTTGTTACCGGTCCGGCCGATGCCATCCCGACCCTGTCGCACGGACCGCTCAAGGCACATGTGACTCAGCTGGAAATGACGGCGCCGCCAAAGGTCAGCCTGCCGATCCCCGTCAATATCCAGACCGCGCTGATGCGGGTCAACAACATTCCCCTGCACTTCTATCGCTACCTCTATTGGCGGGTGGGCAAGCGTTGGCACTGGCAAAAGCGCATGCGGATGAGCGACGCGGAACTCTCGGCGGTCCTGCGCGACCCGAAAAACAGCGTGACGGTTCTCTACATGAACGGCGCACCGGCCGGTTTCTTCGAATTGAACAAGGCGAGCGACGAGGTGACAGAGCTGTCCTATTTCGGGTTGCTCGAGGAGGCTATCGGCGCAGGTGTGGGCAAGTGGTTCCTGTTACAGGCGCTTTATGCCGCCTGGCAGGACAATCCACAGCGGGTGACGGTCACGACCAACACGCTCGACCACCCGCGCGCGCTGCAGCTTTACCAGATGATGGGTTTTTCCCCAGTCGGCACCTATGAGGCATGGGTGGAGCCGCTTGCCGATACCGAGCTTTTGGAAATCTCTCTGCGTCATTGAGCTTGTTTCAACGTCACGCTTCCCCATCGTCGTCAGTCGAGGATGGGGAGCGACGTTAAGCTTACACCTTTTCGACAATCAGATGGGTGGCGCCCTCACCCGCCACTGTACCGGTACAGCGGTAACCGAGCGACACCCAGTCCATGCCTTCGAAAAGTGACTCGCCGCGACCAAGGAACACCGGCGCCAGCGCCAAGTGCAATTCATCGATGAGGCCTGCGGCCATGTACTGGCGGATGGTGGAAACACCGCCACCAATGCGGACATCCTTTCCATTCGCAGCCGTGAGCGCCCTGTCGAGCGCTACCTGGATGTCCTCCGTCACGAAATGAAAGACCGTGCCGCCCTTCATCTCGAAGGACGGACGCGCATGATGCGTCAATACGAAGACCGGAACATGATAAGGCGGTTCCTCGCCCCACCAGCCTTTCCACTTTTCATCCGGCCAGGCACCACGCACAGGGCCGAACATGTTGCGGCCTAAAATCCAGGCTCCGATATTGGCGAAACTCTTCTGGGTAAAATCCTCGTCGATGCCGGTCGATCCACCCTCCTTGCCGAACATGCGATGAAAGGTACGGGTTTTGAAGGCCCATTGGTGCAGCTCTTCGCCTTTCGCCCCCAGCGGATTCTCCAGGCTCTGGTCTGGTCCTGCGCCATAGCCATCAAGTGAGACGGCAAAATTGCGGACGACAACTTTCGGCATGGCACTCTCCTCCCGTTCAAGAGGCAGATCACCAGCATCCGCTGATCGGCCTCAGATTTCCCGTTCCAGATTGACCGCCGTCGGGATTTGGCCGCCGGCGGCGCCCTTGTCCTGAGTGACTGTGTTCATGAGATGATCGGCGATCAGCTCCGCCTGGAATTTGCCAAGCTCGTAGCAATAGGTGATTTCGCGCTTTTCCGCCGACCAATAAACATCGGGGCGACCGCAGGACTTCGCCGTCAGCTTCACATCGCCCTTCAGGCCATAACCACTGAAACTGCGGCTGATGAGGTCGAGAACCTTCGATTCCTTGACCATGATGGCATAAGGCTCGAGGTCAGGATCGCGCGGCGGCACGTAGCTGACGGAAAATTTCGATGGTGTCTGGCTGCGGTGCGGCGCGAGGAATTTCTCCCAGGCCGAGGCTACACCCGGATAGGCAGCAACACATTTGTCGAATTCGGTATTGGGAAGCCCCATCATCGTGGCCAGATCGCCGTAACCGTCCTTGTCGCGGCCGACCATCAGGCAGGCCATGTTACGGTCGCGGCTTCGGTCCGGCACCAGCGCCGAAAACACCGGAGCTTCGTGCTCCGGTAGCGCTTCGGCCTCACGCGCGAGATACCAGCTGTCTGTGGCGTTGACGAGCGCCGTGTCGAGCCATTCCTCATTGGCCTGAAGGATCAGCGTGCCGGCTAGCTGATCGGCTGGCGCCTGGGGGCTTGCCGTCTCCGCCGTGCCGAAATCCGAGATCAGCATGCGCGATCCCTCATGGTAAAGCGAGAAAATCGCGTTGCCGATGACGAAGTTGACTGCCTGCTGTAGCTGATCATCCGACAAGCCGTCGAGCCCGGACGCCATCTGGGCCTGCGTCGGAACCGTCAATGACATGAGAGCCAGCGGAACAGCGGCCATAAAACGACGGAACATAAAATCAGACCTTCCGGGAACGAGGAGCGCCACTGATTCCCCAAGCTAACGAGTCACGCAATGGGCTGGTTGCATCACCTGTCAAGAATCGGGTGGATAGTGCTCCATTTCGGGATCATAGCTGCAAAGAAGCAACGCCGATCACCCCTCAGGAGACCCTGCCATGACAACTATCGTCTTTACTGCAATGCCGGCTAAAGAAGCAGAGGCCTTCCGGGCCGGGGCGGCGGACGCCTATGGCCACACGCCGGAGAAGGTCATTTCGCCCGGCGGCATTCCCTGCCGCCATTGCCTTGGCCAAATTGATGAGGGCGAGCCCATGCTGCTCCTCGCCTATCGCCCCTTCCCTTCACTTCAGCCCTATGCCGAGACGGGACCTGTATTTCTGCATGAAAGAGCCTGCGAGCGTTATCCTGAAAGTGATGAATTGCCAACGATGCTAGACAGCCCTGACTATATTGTCCGTGGATATTCGGCAGACGACCGCATCGTCTACGGCACCGGCGCGGTGACCCCCACCGAAGAGATCGCGTCACGCGCCGGACAGCTTCTGGAGCGCGAAGACATCGCCTATGTGCATGTGCGTTCTGCCCGCAACAACTGCTATCAGTGCCGTATTGATACAGCATAAACCGAACATTGGATAAGTTTTAACCTAACGGCTAAACCGGTTTCAAACTTTTCAAGTCTAGGATGCCTCTGTCAGAAACAATAAATTTTGAGCGTCAACATGGCAAACAACCTCAACATGGCGACACGCAGCGCACCGCGCAGCAAGACGAGAATTTTTGCCACCGTCCATTACTTCAGCCAGTCGACGAGAGGCCGTGTGGTTGATCTTTCCGCCACCGGCATGGCGCTTGAACTGGACGGACCTTTCGCCGCGGCAAAGGGAAGCCGGGTCAAGGTGCAGAGCGACGACCTCGGCTTCATCGAGGGGGTCGTCCAGTGGCAGCACATGAACCGCCTTGGCCTTCAGCTTAAGCTTTCCACCAACACGCTGGCGCAGCTTTCCTCCTACTTCCGCTTCTTCCATGAAGAAGTGAAACCGACGCTGGCGCGCTGATCTGCCCTGCGTCCGCAGAGGGATGCGCGGCAATGATAACGCGCATTCCATGGCCCGGAGACGTCAAGGCCGCATGTCGGCCATAAAAAATTTATCAAACGGTTGAAAAAAGCCCCGTCTGTCACGAGCCTGTCATTTTGGTGATGGACTCCTCGGCGATTGCTTCTACCCTGTCGTTTTCCATGACAGCGCAAGCTTCATCCCAAGGAGTTCCCATGTCGTCGCTTCTCGCTCTCCACCCCATTACCCGGCGTTCGCTTCTCGGCGGCATTGCAGCCTCTTCGGCACTAGTAATGTTGCACCCCTTTGCGGCGCGCGCAGCGTCCAATCAGGCGCATCTGCGCATCATGGAAACGACTGATATCCACGTTCACGTCTTTCCCTATGATTATTACGCCGACAAGCCGAACGACACGATGGGGCTTTCCCGTACCGCCTCGATCATCGACAAGATCCGCGCCGAAGCCGGCAATTCGATGCTGGTCGATAATGGCGACTTCCTGCAGGGCAACCCGCTCGGCGATTATATCGCCTATGAGCGGGGCATGAAGGCTGGCGACAAGCACCCTGTGATCAACGCCATGAACGTATTGGGCTATGATTGCGGTACGCTCGGCAACCACGAATTCAACTATGGCCTCGACTACATGTCGAACACGCTGGCGGGTGCTGGTTTCCCTTACGTCTGCGCCAACCTCACCAAGGGCCAGCTGGCGTCCGACCCCAAGAATGACGAGCTGTTCTTCAAGCCCTACGTCATTCTCGAAAAACAGATCCGCGATGGCGGCGGCGTGACCAGCCCGGTCAAGGTCGGCATCATCGGCTTCGTTCCGCCGCAGATCATGATGTGGGATTCCAAGAACCTCGAGGGCAAGGCGCAGACGCGTGACATTGTCGAGGCGGCGAAAGCCTGGGTGCCCGTGATGAAGGAGGAAGGGGCTGACATCATCATCGCCCTTTCCCATTCCGGCATCGATGGCAAAGGCCAGACCGAGCGCATGGAAAACGCCTCGCTTTACCTCGCGGGCGTCGAAGGCATCGACGCCATCTTCACCGGCCACCAGCATCTCGTTTTCCCCGGACCGAAGACCTGGGACGGCATTGAAGGCGCGGATGCCGTGAAGGGCACGCTGATGGGCAAGCCGGCCGTCATGGCCGGCTTCTGGGGATCACATATGGGTCTCATCGACCTGCTGCTCGAAAAGGACGGCAAGAGCTGGAAGATCATCGACTTCACCTCTGAGGCACGCCCGATCTATCACCGCGACGACAGCCGCAAGATCGTTGCTGACTATACCGACAAGCCGGAGGTTCTCGCCGCCGCCAAGGCCGATCACGAAGCGGCGCTCGCCTATGTGCGCCGCCCCGTCGGTAAAACCTCTGCACCGCTCTATTCCTATTTCGCGCTGGTGGCCGATGATCCGTCCGTGCAAATCGTTTCCAACGCCCAGACCTGGTACATCAAGGACATGCTGAAGGAAGGGCAATATAAGGATCTGCCCGTGCTTTCCGCAGCAGCCCCGTTCAAGTCCGGCGGTCGCGGCGGCGCGGATTACTACACCGATGTCCCCGCCGGTGACATCGCCATCAAGAACGTCGCCGATCTCTATCTCTATCCGAACACGGTGCAGGCGGTGCTGATCAACGGTGCGCAGGTGAAGAACTGGCTGGAAATGTCTGCCGGCATGTTCAACACGGTGGAGGCCGGCGCCAAGGATGCGCCGCTCCTCAATGCTGACTTCCCGTCCTACAATTTCGATGTCATCGACGGTGTTACCTACCAGATCGACATTTCCAAACCGGCGAAATTCGACAAGGACGGCAAGGCCGTCAATCCCGACAGCAACCGCATCGTAAACTTGCAGTTCAATGGCAAGCCGATCGATCCCGAACAGAAATTCGTGGTAGCCACCAATAATTACCGCGCCGGTGGCGGCGGCAAGTTCCCCGACATTGCCGCCGACAAGGTCATCTTCGTGGCACCCGATACCAACCGCGATGTGATCGTGCGGTATATTATCGACCAGGGCACCATCAACCCGTCTGCGGACGCCAACTGGTCCTTCGCCCCAGTCGCCGATACTACAGCGATCTTCGAGACTGGCCCCAAGGGCCGCCACTATGCGGCGGAGATCAAAGGCGCAAAAATCGAGGATGCAGGCGACGGTGCGGAAGGTTTCGCGAAGTTCCGGCTGGTTCTGTAGAGAAACACGGCTCTCCCGGCGATACATTGCCGGGAGAGTGTTTCTTCAGACATGAATTGGACGCTGGGGCAAAGAACTGACATGCCGCTTGTTTCTTCTCCCCGGCGGGGAGAAGAAACAAGCGGCACCTTCTCGATCCAGATATAACGGTGGTGGTTACAGCCAGTATCACTCCGCAGCGACAGCCAGGGTCCTCTGCTTGCTCGCCGCCAGCATCCCGTTGAAATCCTTGTGATTCGGGCACGCCGACAGGCGCTGCTGGAATGCTTCGGAAAGCCACTGGCCAGCGGGCCCGGCGGGCGAATCGACCCGCCGCAACGTGAAGAGTGGATATTCGCCCTGCTCATAAGCCTCAAGTTCAAGCGCCTTCAGACTTCCATTGGTGAGGTCATTGCGGACGAGCGAGGCCGGCAGGCCGCCCCAGCCGAGGCCACCCTTGATGAGCTGGTACTTGGTGGCGATGTCGCTGACGCGCCATGTCTTGTAGGACAGCACATTGAAATCCCGCCCCTTGGTCAGACCCGAAGCATCGGTGACCACGAGCTGAACTTCCTCGCGCACGTCGGCAAGCACCAGCGGGCGTTCGATCTGCGCCAGCGGGTGATCGGCCGCAACCACCGGCAGCATGAAGGAGTGGCCGACCTTCTCCGTCACGAGTTCATCATCCTGGCGCAAAACCGCCCCACCGATGCCGATACCGGCCTTGCGGGATAAGACCATGTCCATGACCATGCCCAGTTCGCCGACGTTGAGGCTGAGCGTCACGGTTGGGAATTGGTGGCGAAAATCGCGCAGCACCGCAACGACGGCCTCAGCCGGCACCATGGTGCTGATAGCGACGGAAAGTTCCGCTTCCAGGCCCTGTTTCAGCCCCTTGGCGCGGGCGCGCATTTCCTGCAGGCCGGCAACGATGCGCCTTGCATCCTCCAGCATGGCGCGGCCTTCGTCGGTCAGTTTGGGCTGGCGCACACCGTTGCGCTCGAACAGGGTGACCTCCAGCTGTGCCTCGAGATTGGCGATCGTATAGCTGACCACCGACTGGGCACGATTAAGCGCCCGCGAAGCCGCAGAAAAACTACCGGTCTCGGCAACCGTTAAAAACACCTGCAATTGATCGAGTGTCGGGTTCGCGTCCATGTCCCATCCATTTTATCGATAGATCGCTTCCACATTATCACAGTTTTCTTGATGGCACTAATTTTTCATATAAGGCGCAAAGGCAGGGCATCGTGCTCTCCCGCCCTCCCAAGGCGCCCGTGAATTCACCGCATAAGTAAGGAAAAGACCATGTCCAACATTCTGCTCATCACTTCCAGCCCACGCGGCGACGAGTCGGTTTCCAACAAGTTCGCCGGTGAACTGGCGGGAAAGCTGAAGGCCAAGTCGCCTTCGAACACGCTCGTCCACCGCGATCTCGCGGCTGATCCAATCCCGCACCTCGACACCGTCAAGACTGCGGCCATCCGCAAGGCACCGGACCAGCGCACGGCTGAAGAAGCGGTTGCCGCCGACTATTCCGACAAGCTGGTTGCCGAGCTTCTGGCGGCCGACACCGTCGTCATCGGCACCGGCCTCATCAACTTCAACATCTACTCCGGCCTGAAGTCGTGGATCGACAACGTCGCCCGCGCCGGCCAAACCTTCAAATACACCGAAACCGGCCCGGTCGGTCTCGCCACTGGCAAGAAGGTGTACATCGTGCTCGCTGCTGCCGGCGTTTATTCGGAAGGCCCAGCCGTATCGATGAACCACGCCGTGCCCTACCTGAAGACCGTTCTCGGCTTCATGGGCATGACCGATGTGGAAGTCATCTATGTCGAGGGCCTGGCATTCGGTCCGGAAGCCGTCGAAAAGGCTGTTGCCGCCGCTGAAGCCAAGGTTGAAGAACTGGCGCAGGCCGCCTGAGGCATTTGGAGCTGATATCGAAAGATATCAGCCGACCCACATTCCGTAACGGCCGTGGACCTGGTCCCGGCCGTTATTTTTTGCCGCATACAAACGCGCATCTGCCTCGGAGAGAAGTTCGAGAAACAGCCGACCATCTTCGAGGCCCGTCGCCACACCGATACTGACGGTCAGGAGCGTACCGTCCGGCCTACGCAGACCCGCAATGACAGCGTTGCGCAACTCTTCAGCAAAGCCGAGGGCCGTTTCATGTGTCATGGCTGGAAGCAGAGCGACAAATTCTTCGCCGCCAAAACGATAGAGGTGGCCATGGGGCTGAACCAGCTGCTTCAGCACAGCCGCGAAGTTCCGCAGCATGTCGTCGCCCTGAAGGTGACCAAAATTGTCGTTGACGGTCTTGAAGTGGTCGATGTCAACAATCATCACGCTGACGGGTCGGCGCTTCTCCGTGCAGTCGAGAACGATGGAGGGCGCATCAAGCTCCATGCGGGCGCGATCTGAAACGCCCGTCAAAACGTCGCGTCCGGAGCGGGACAACAGCTCTTCGTAACGCTCCCGGAAAGTGAGATCGTTGAAAACATCCGCAATGTTGCGGCGTATCAAAAAACGGCCCTTGGCGGAGGTCAGCCACAGGTAGACCGCAAAAAGCATGGAATAGACGGCGACCGCCGCCATCTTTGCCTTCCAGCCATCATAGAACACATCGATCGGCGCGTCGAACAGCAAACGCAATGCGCCATAAAAGCCCGCCTGATCGAGGCTGAGGATAACGACACCACAGATGCCGAAACGCAAGACGATATGGCGCTGCAGATACCGGCCCAACTTTTCGTAAAACAGGATGATGGCGATGGCATCAATATAGAGCAGGCTGGTGCCCCACACCATCAGCACGCCCATCTCATCCAGAAAGGCGGTGCTGGCGGCCTGTCCGGGCACGATCGCCACCGTCTCGTGAAAACGGATGAGCTGGGCCATGATGACCGTCAGGATGTTGCCGAGAAACAGGCCGTAGATCGGCTGTCGCACCACCGCCGCATCCTCGCGCATGTAAAGCATGAGGATCATCATCAGCTTGCCGGCAAAAAGGATGGAGGAGCCGGGAGATGCCACGCCGAAAGGCAGCTGTACGTAAAAGACGGCCGCCAGATAGGTTTCCATGAAATGCATGACACCCAGGGCGGTGAGAAAGACACCGATGCCCAGGATATGCCGATAATGCAGGAAAGCCGTCATGACCGAGAAATAGACGACGGCTTCCGTTAGAAAGAGGGCGAGATTTGCCCAATGCATCGGCTCATGCCTTACCTGTTAACGCCGCGTGGCGCCCTTGGCACGCGGCTTCATTGTTTTAGGATAGGCTGAAGCAACCAACGGAATCTTAATGTCCGCAGCGAGAAAAGGTCATCATTCTCAGGGGAAGAGCGAAGCGCCGTTCTGATCGATGATGAGCTTTGCCTTGCGAATCGTGAACTCCACCGCGTCATCCATGCTGGTGAAGACATCCGCGCGGACGAACTCGTGCACCAGCACCTCATCACCCGCCTTTTTCTCGATGCGGCCCGCCAAGCGAAACTGGCCGCCTTCCTTGATCGGCGTCGCATAGATCAGGTAATCGCCATGGGCATGCGGCTCGGCCTGCGCTACTTTCTGCGGCGCGTCAGAGGACGGCTGGCCGGAGCCGAAGGCCGAGAGGATTTTTGAAAAAAACGATGCCATGGCTTTCACTCCCTCAATTCGTCTAACATGCGAAGGGCGGCATTGGCCCGCCCCTCGCCGTCATCCTGTCCGGATCAGATGATCAGGTTCGACAGGATGTCATTTTCGGTGATGTCTTCATAACCGAGGCCAGCCGCTTCAAAGCGCTCCAGCAACCCGGCGAAGTTTTCCTGCGCATTGGTTTCGATGCCGATCAGGATCGAGCCGAAGTTGCGAGCCGATTTCTTCAGATATTCGAAACGGGCGATATCATCGTCCGGACCGAGCAGGTTGAGGAAGTCGCGCAGCGCGCCCGGGCGTTGCGGCAGGCGCAGAATGAAGTATTTCTTGACGCCGGTGTAACGCATGGCGCGTTCCTTCACATCCGGCAGGCGTTCGAAATCGAAATTGCCACCGGAGACCACCGCAATCACGGTCTTGCCTTCCAGCCTCTCGCGGCCAAGCTTTTCCAGCGCAGCGATGGAAAGCGCGCCGGCAGGCTCCAGCACCACGCCTTCGAGGTTAAGCATCTCGATGATCGTCACGCAGATGGCGTTTTCCGGGATGAGCTGGACCTGATCCGCCGGAAAATCCTTGAGCGCCTTGAAATTCAGGTCACCAATGCGGGCGACGGCTGCGCCATCAACAAAGTTGTCGACCTTGTTCAGCGTCACCGGCTCGCCGCGCTCCAGGCTCTTCTTCAGGCTCGGCGCACCCTCGGGCTCGCAGAACACGAAGTTTTCCTTCGCCACGGTCCCGGCCAGGAAACCGGTGAGGCCGGCTGAAAGACCACCGCCACCGACCGGCATGACGACGATGTCAGGCTTCGTGCCGTCAGGCAGCTGGTCCATGATTTCGGCCGCGACAGTTGCCTGTCCCTCGATGATGTCCTCATGGTCGAAGGGCGGCACCATGTAGCCGTCATTATCCTGCACGTGCTGGCGGGCAGCCGCATAACACTGGTCGAAAATGTCGCCCACCAGACGAATCGAGATGAATTCACCGCCGAAGATGCGGGTTTTTTCGATCTTTTGCTGCGGTGTGGTCACCGGCATGAAAACAACGCCGTGAACGCCGAAATGGCGGCAGGCGAACGCAAAGCCCTGGGCATGGTTGCCGGCCGAAGCGCAAACGAAAATCTTGTCTTTTCCGGCTTTTGCGACGGCCTTGCGCAGAAAGTTGAACGCACCTCTAATCTTGTAGGAACGAACCGGGGACAGATCCTCACGCTTCAGCCAAATCGACGCGCCATACCGACGGCTGAGATGTTCATTCAACTGCAGCGGGGTTTCGGGGAATATTTCCCGCACTTCCCGCCGCGCTGCTTCCACAAGCTGCTTGTCCACGATAGTCAATCCATTGAAATTCATAATGGCACCCGCTATGCCATAGGACGGCGTCAGAGACAAAGATTCATTTCAGCGCGGCCACGAACCCTGGGTTTCATTTCTTGAACAGCAATCTCCTGCGCTCCGTCATTTATGTCGCGTCCATCTTCGGGCTTTACCTTGCGACGGCCATGTTCCTGCCCGCGCTGACCGATCTTTATTACGGCAATGACGACTGGATGGTGTTTGCGCTTTCAGGTTTCATGTGCGGCGGCTTCGCACTTGCCTGCGCGCTCGCGACGCGTGGGCCGATCGCCTCCTTCAACAAGCGTTTCGGCTTCCTGCTCGTCAATGTGCTCTGGCTGGTATTTTCGATTGTCGGCGCCGTTCCGCTTTACCTGTCACAGCTCGATCTGTCCCCCGGCCAGGCGCTGTTCGAATCCGTCTCCGCCATCACCACGACCGGATCTACCGCCATATCCGGCCTCGATAACGCGCCGCAGGGCATTCTTCTCTGGCGATCCCTACTCTGCTGGCTCGGCGGTATCGGTATCGTGGCGCTCGGCCTCTTCATCCTGCCGCTCCTGCGTGTCGGCGGCATGACCTTCTTCCGCATGGAATCGTCCGATACGGGCAACGACCGGCCTTTCGCGCGGCTGGCAAGCTTCACCCGGGCTTTTGTGGCGATCTACATCGTCATGACCATCGCCTGCACGGTAGCCTTCGATTTTGCCGGCATGTCGCATTTCGATGCGCTGAACCACGCCATGTCGACAGTGGCGACCGGTGGCTTTTCCACCCATGATGCCTCTTTCGCCTATTTCAACAATACCGCGCTGCTTTGGATCGCCACCATCTTCCTGATCTTCGGCAGCCTGCCCTTCTCGGTCATGATCCTGCTCGCCGTGCGCCGACGGCTGGAGACGCTGCGCGACCCGCAGATCGCCGTTTTCCTCGGTTATCTCTGTGCGATCTCGATTGCCGTCGGTGTCTACCACCATTTCAGGAACGGCGTGCCACTGGATGATGCGCTAAGCCATTCCTTTTTCAACATGACCTCGATCCTTTCGACGGGCGGTTTTGCCAGCGACGACTATACGCTCTGGGGGCCCTTCGTTGTTGTCGTTGCCTTTTTCGCAACCTTCATGGGCGGCTGTTCCGGTTCGACCGCGGGCGGCATCAAGGCCTATCGTTTCCTCATCATGTTCAATGTCGTGCGGGCCGGCCTCAAAAAACTGATCTATCCCAACGCCGTCTATTCCGTACGGTACGGCCAGCAGGTGGTCGATCCGGATACAATCCGGACGATCTTCCTCTTTGTCAGCTGCTTTATCGCCCTGTGGATCGCCGGCAGCCTTGCCATGAGCCTGATGGGTTATGATTTTCTGACTGCCACCTCGGCGGTTGCGACCTCGCTCGCCAATGTCGGCCCCGGCATCGGCCCCATCATCGGTCCGGCAGGCAATTTCTCCACCATCAGCGATCCCGCGCTTTATCTCCTGTCCGTGCTGATGCTGCTCGGACGTCTGGAAATCCTGACGGTTCTGGTGCTGATGATGCCGATTTTCTGGCGCAGTTAAGGTGTTCGCACCCATGATGCGATGACATGAATTAAGCGCTTGACCTTCCCACGTTGGAATAGTCCAGGCTCTGTTGTGTTAGACTTTCAAACCACGGAGACCACCTATGTGCAATGGCCATCAGCACCATCACGAAACCACCGCCGCCCCTGTCAACGCAGGCCTTTCCTTTCACGTTGAAGACATGACCTGTGGCCATTGCGCCGGTGTCATCAAGGGTGCGATCGAAAAGACCGTTCCCGGTGCCGCCGTGCATGCCGATCCGGCAAGCCGCACGGTCGTCGTCGGCGGTGCATCCGATGCTGCT
>NZ_JBQYSN010000035.1:0-45076 GCF_052686535.1 Agrobacterium sp. DKPNP3
GGAGCGTCCCGCTGCCGGGTATCGCGCCGAGAAACAGTCCGTCCGGCTTCAGCGCCCCCCGAATCTGGATCAGCGCACCGGGTGTGTCGTTTGTCAGATGCAGCGCGAGTGGTGAAACGATGAGATTGGCTGAGGCCTCCTCAAGCGGCAGATGCTCCATTGAAGCAGCCTCGGGGATATTACCGTCAGCGGCAAAATAGCGCTCCGTCTCGATGCGATGGATGGTGTCGACCTTGCCGGTCTCGGCCAGGCGCCGGGCCGTAACGCCGTTTCCTCCGTGAAGTTCGATCGCGGTCTCGAACTGACGCTCGACGATGGCAAGCCGGTCGGCCAGTTCCTCCGCTGCCATATCGAGAAGAAATAGCGCCTTGTCATCACGTCTTGCCCACGCCCGACGGCGGTTTTGTTCGATCAGGGCCTGGTCAAAAAGAATATCCATCGTTTTGCCTGCTCGGCCTCAAACGCCTTAGGATTGGCGGGCCGTCTCGTTGTTCCCGTCCCACTTGGGGTGTCGTTATCCGCAGGGGCGGGGTGAACTATCGCTCTCGCAAAGGCACCCGTTCGGCGCTAAAGTCAACCTCATGGGTATCGGTGACAGCCTATTTTCGGGATTGTTATCGGCGTCCGCGATCATGTCGGACGCGGGGCGCGCTGCGTTTCGCATGATCTATCCACCGACCTGTGCTGGCTGCAACTGCATGACCGGCCGGGAAGCCGCTCTATGCGCGGATTGCTGGCGGGATGTGGCCTTTATCGATCGCCCTTTTTGCGAGGTTCTCGGCATACCCTTTGCGCGGGATCACGGACACGGTTTTGTCAGCGCTAAGGCAATTGCCGAGCCGCCTCCCTTTGATCGCCTGCGCAGCGTTGCAAGCCATGATGGTACGGCTCGAAAGCTCGTACACCGGCTGAAGTACCAGGATCGCATCGATCTTGCTCACGTGATGGCGACGTGGATGCTGCGGGCGAGCGACGGAACCGTTGCCGACTGCGATTGCATCATTCCCGTGCCGTTGCATCGCGGCCGCTTCCTTCGTCGCCGCTTCAACCAATCGGCAGAGCTGGCTCGCCATCTGGCCAAGTTATCTGGCAAACCAATGCTCGCGGGCACGCTGCTGCGTGTAAAGCCAACCGAGCGTCAGGTCGGGCTTTCGGCGAACGCCCGGCGAGACAATGTTCGCGGCGCTTTTTCGCTTGCGGCGGGCAGTGAGATGGATGTCCATGGCAAGCGGGTGGTGCTGGTGGATGATGTCTACACCACCGGGGCGACGGTGGGTGCAGCAAGCCGGGTTCTACGCAAGGCCGGTGCGGCGGATGTGACTGTTTTGACCTTTGCAATGGCCATTTCGGAGCCTATATGAAAGCTGAAAGACATGACTTTATCGTGCGGCTTGCCGCGCGTTTGCGAGGGCGTTTAAAACATGGCACCGGTAACGATCTATACGCGGGATTTTTGTGGGTATTGCGCACGCGCCAAGGCACTGCTGGACAGCAAGGGCGTGGATTATGCCGAATATAACGCCACGACCACGCCGGAATACCGGCAGGAGATGATCGAGAAATCCGGCGGCACAACCTTCCCGCAAATCTTCATCAATGGCCAGCATGTGGGTGGCTGCGATGATCTGCACGCACTGGAGCGCGCCGGCAAACTGGACGCGCTGCTGGCCGCCTGATCGGCATCATTTGCGGGCATGGAGGATAGGATGACTTTCAAGGCTGCGGCCATTCAGATGAGTTCGGGTGTGGACACGGCAAAAAATGCTGCGGATATGGAGCGCCTTGTACGGGCGGCCGCGGCGGGGGGGGCCGTCTATGTGCAAACCCCGGAGATGACCGGGGCCATCCAGAAGGACAGGCAGGCGTTGCGCGCGCAGCTACGCGATGACGACGGCGACATCATCGTCGCGACAGCGGCCCGGCTTGCCCGCGATCTCGGGATCCACGTTCATGTCGGCTCGACCGCCATTGCCCGACCCGATGGAAAAATTGCCAATCGCGGATTTTTCTTCGCGCCGGATGGCTCGCGTATCTGCAGCTACGACAAAATCCACATGTTCGATGTTGATCTCGATAATGGTGAGAGCTGGCGCGAAAGTGCTGCTTACGAACCGGGTGAAGTGGCGCGCGTTGCTGATGTACCGCTCGCGAAATTTGGCTTTGCGATCTGCTACGATGTCCGATTTCCGCAGCTTTTCCGGGCGGAAGCGCTTGCGGGCGCAGAAATTCTAACGGTTCCGGCAGCGTTCACCCGACAGACGGGCGAAGCGCATTGGGAGATATTGCTGCGCGCCCGCGCCATCGAGAACGGTGCCTTTGTCATCGCCGCGGCTCAGGCCGGCGTGCACGAGGATGGACGAGTGACTTACGGACACTCGATCATCATAGACCCGTGGGGCAGGGTGCTTTCGATTGCAGGCGGGAGCGGCGAAGAAATCATATTCGCCGAGATCGACACGTCGCTGGTCGCCGCCGCTCGCGGCAAGATACCCAATCTGCGTAATAGCCGCGAGTTCGGCGTCGATACGGTTAATCCCCTGACGCCCGCCGGAGGTCAAGCGGCGTGATACGGTATGCGCTGGCCTGTGAAAAAGGTCATGAGTTTGAGGGTTGGTTTGCGGGTAGCGACGATTTCGACAATCAGTTGCAGCGCGGATTTCTGTCCTGTCCCATCTGCAATTCGCTCCAGGTTTCCAAGACATTAATGGCGCCGTCGGTCTCCACGGCCCGCAGGAAGGAAGAACGCCAGACGCTTGCAATGGACGCTGCCCGGAAAGAAGCGCTCGCAAAAATCCGCGAGGCTGTGGCCACCATTCGCGCCAGCGCAGAGGATGTCGGTGACAAGTTTGCCGAAGAGGCGCGACAAATCCATTACGGCGAGGCGGATGAACGCGGTATCATCGGTAATGCCTCTGTTCAGGAAGCGAAAGCCCTGTTGGAGGAAGGTATCGATATCGCGCCTTTGCCGCTGCTGCCCGACGACGTGAATTGAGTTTGTTGATGCGGCTCGCGATTTATAATTTCGGAATACAGATCGCGCCCTATGACAATCCACGCGTTGCAGGGTTCGCTCGCCGCGAGCCGCTCAACTTCCAGGCGGCAGAACGGTCAGAGGGGTTTATCGCAAGGTCTGGCTATGATGGCGAGCCGGGCCCTCCAAGCTGGGGTGAGCAGGTCTTTCCGCGATTTCTGAAAGAGAACGGTGCCGCGAGCGGCGTCTCGTCCTTGTCACTCTGGCGCGATATTGAATCGGTGGTGGCCTATTCCTACTCGGGAGTACATGCCGAGGCGCTGAAACACGGCAGACACTGGAACATTCCGCAGCAGTGGCCGCCGCTGGTGCTCTGGTGGGTTGACGCCACCCACCAACCGGTATGGTCGCAGGCCGTTGAACGGCTGGAGCATCTGCACGACCAAGGCCCGTCGCCGCGCGCCTTTCACTTCAAGATGCCCTTTGACGCGGATGGTGCTCCAGCTGCGATCAACCGCGGAAGGGTGAAAGACATTGCCGAACGCAACGCTGCCGGGCAGCGGGAACTGCTTGCGCAGGTGCAGGCAATCCCCGTCTGACAGCTCGTTATGCTGGCCGTTTTGCCAGCATCATATAATTGACATCCATATCCGGCGACAGGTTCCAGCGATCCTGCAGGACGTTATAAAAGACACCGGTGCGATGGATGATATCCATGCCGCTTGCTACCAGCGGTCGCTCGAGTTCATCCGGGCGCACAAGCTTTTCATACTGGTGCGTGCCGCGTGGTAACCAACGGAGCACGTTTTCTGCCGCGAAAATTGCCAGTGCGCGGGCTTTGAGCGTGCGGTTGATGGTGGCCGCGAACATGAGGCCGCCGGGGCGTACCATCTTTGCGCAGGTGGTGACAAAGAGGTCGACATTGGCGACGTGCTCGACCACCTCCATGTTGAGAATGACGTCGAAGGATTCGCCCGCTGCCTGCAACTGCTCTGCAGTCACAGCGCGGTAATCGACGCTGACGCCACTCTCCCGGGCATGAGTTGAGGCTATGCCAATATTTTTCTCGGACGGATCGGCGCCGACAACGTCCGCCCCCATGCGCGCGATCGGCTCGGAAAGAAGACCGCCGCCGCAGCCGATATCGAGAACCCGCAGCCCCTCCAGAGGCCGGTGCCCCCTCGGATCGCGACCAAAATTGTCGCAGACACGGTTGCGGATATATTCGAGCCTCACCGGATTGAACTTGTGCAATGGCCGGAACTTGCCCGTCGGGCTCCACCATTCCGCAGCCATCGCGGAAAAACGATCCACCTCGCTCTGATCGACGGTCGTCTGTGCGGTTTCGCTCATGGGTGCTGCTCCATATTGCCGTTTTATTGGAAGTCGGATGATTGGTCTTCGAAGTCAAGACCGGCGGGTTTATTCCCTTGGCATTTTATCGGCGCGGTTTGCCGCAGGTGGAACTGATCAGGTACCTCGTTTGTTTCATGCTGCGTTCATGCAGCAACGCGTATTTTCTGATCGTGGCAGTATGCGAAACGCATGCTCGTCCATCGAAAATGGTGGATGCCGACAAGGGCAAAGCGGGCCTTTGCTTGAGGAGAAAGAAGTGAAGAAAAAATTGTTTGGCGCAATTGCGCTGGTGGCCATGCTCGCCGCGCCGGCTCTTGCCGAGGCTGCGACGCGCGGTTTCGCCACCGCAAATGTAAACATGCGCTCCGGCCCAAGTACGGCCTATCCGGCCGTCGTTGTGATTCCCGTTGGCGCACCGTTGACCGTTCACGGCTGCCTGTCAGACACGCCGTGGTGCGACGTCTCTTTTGTCAATGGTCGTGGTTGGGTCGCCGGTCGTTATATCCAGACGACGTTCCGGCAAAACCGGGTCTACGTCGAGCCCCGTTATTATCGCGATCTCGGCGTTCCGATCATCACCTTCGAAGCCGGCCGCTACTGGGATCGCTACTATCGTGACCGCGATTTCTACCGCGAGCGTGACCGCTGGCGTCGTCCGCCGCCGTCTGGTGGTTATTGGAACGCACCGCCTCCGAGCGCCGGCTGGGACCGCCCACGTCCGCGCGACGAATGGCGGGACGGCCGTCGTGATGACTGGCGTGACGGTCGCCGCGACGAGTGGCGAGATGGCCGCCGGGGAGCGGGGCCGAATGACGGACGCTGGGAACGTCGCAACGGTAACTGGGATCAAGGCGACCGTAATCAGGAGAGGCCGCGTCGGGATGATGATCGCCGGCGCTGGGAAGATCAGAACCGCGACGTTAATCGTGATGTCAATCGCGACCGCCCACGCAACATGCCCGAAAGCCAGCCGCAAGCACCGGGGCCCGGCACCCCTGAAACAGCTTGCATCCTCGGCACTCCTGGGTGCACGTATCGATAAGAAAGAAGCCCGTCTATAGTTCGGCGGGCTTCTTCATTTATGCCGTCTCCTGAGGTCTCGGCGCGTGCCTACTTTGCGGCAGCCTTGCGCGCGCGGCTCTTCGGCTTTGCAGCATTTTCCGCATCAGGCGCGACTTCTGCGACGGCGGCCTTGGGAGCGGCCTTTTTGCGCGTTGCCGGTTTGGTCGCTTCCGACGATTTCAGCAGTGAGAACTCGTGCTTGGCCTGTTCCCAATGGTCGGCGTCACGGCCATGCGGATGGCCTTCCTTTTCCCAAAGTGTGTAGGCCCTTTTGCTGATCCATTCCTGTTCCGAAACCTGCATGCTCGTCTCCAGTTGCTGTTCACAGCGCCTTTGGGAAGGCGACAATCTGCTTGGTCCGGCACGCTCGACAGGAATCAATGCCGGCATTATCAGACCTCATTACACGCCATGACTTTGCGGGCGTCAAGCAAACATGCTGCATCGCAAAATCGGAATTCTGGCATTTCTTACCCGTCAAAGCGGTTTGGGCGAAAGACGTTCCTTAAGGACGAGATCAACGTTGCGTGATTGCATCAAGGCCGCCAGAATGGCTCGATAAATGGCAGCGAAGGAGGCGGTTTTGGAACAGAGAATGAAGGCGCATGCGGAGGTGATCGTCGAGAAGCGAGGAAGGGCCGGAGTCATCAGGCTTAACCGCCCCCAAGCCATCAACAGCCTCACACTCCCGATGGTGCGCGCGCTCTCGCGGGCCTTGCAGCGTTTCGAGGAGGACCCTGACATTTCATGCGCGGTGCTGACCGGGGAGGGGGAGCGGGGCCTCTGCGCCGGTGGCGACGTCCGCATCATTCACGATCTCGGCAAGGCCGGCGACCCGCAGGTGCTGGAGTTTTGGCAGGAAGAGTTTCCGCTCAACTATCGTATCGCCCATTTCAGTAAGCCCTATGTCGCCTTGATGGACGGTATCGTCATGGGCGGCGGCGTCGGCATTTCGGCCCACGGCAGCCACCGCATCGTGACCGAACGCGCCAAACTCGCTATGCCGGAAACCGGGATCGGGTATTTCCCCGACGTCGGTGGGTCATGGCTGCTTCCGAAAGCGCCCGGGGAATGTGGCACATGGTTGGGATTGACGGGAAATGCCATCGGGGCCGCCGATGCCCTTTATGCCGGCTTTGCGGATTATCTTGTTCCTTCACACCGGCTCGATGACTTGGTCCAGGACCTCTCGCAGGCCACGGACCGCGAAGATATCGAGGCGACGATCGGCGCTTACGTTGCGCAGGCTGGTGAAAGCATCTTGCAGGCAAATCAGAATACCGTCGACGCGACATTTGGCTTCGACACCATCGAGGAGATTGTCGCTGCGCTGTCGGCACGACAGGATGCATTTTCGCGCGAAACGCTGGAGGTTCTCCAAAAGCGATCCCCGACGAGCCTGAAACTGACGCTGAGACTACTACGCCTCGGGCGGGAGAGCATGAGCCTCATCGAATGCCTGGAACGGGAATTCGCCGCTGGCACGGAAATATTGCGGCAGCACGATTTTTATGAGGGCGTACGCGCCGCGCTGATCGATAAAGACCGTAACCCCCGCTGGCGACCTGCACGGCTGGAGGAAGTGCGGGAGGTGGATTTGGAACCCTATCTTGCCGGGCATTCCGGCAATCTGTTTCCCGATCATCGCCTCTGAGCGTTGCAAAACAAATCCCACTTCCTGATCTAAATGAAATGGCCGCCTGCCGGACCTCGATTCTTTAGGCGATATTTCCGATTAAGTCATCGGTCGGGAATTTCTGTTTCTCGCTGATGTTGAGGCTCGCCGCTATTGTGGGCGCCATTCGAATTGCCGGGGGTATTCATGAAACGTCTTCTCATTATCGGTACTGCCATCGCCGCACTATTTGCAGGTGCAGCGCAGGCGCAGGCTCCGACCACCATTCTCAATGCGTCTTATGATGTCGCCCGTGAAGTGTTCGCAGCCGAGAACGAGGCGTTCATCAAGCAGCACCCTGGTGTTACCGTCGATCAGTCGCATGCCGGCACCTCCAAGCAGGCCCGCGCTATCGTTGAGGGCCTGGAGGCGGATGTGGTCACCTTCAATCAGGTGACGGATGTCGACTTTCTGGTGAAGCAGGGTTTCGTTTCCGCCGACTGGAAAAAGGATTTTCCGAACGACGCTTCGCCGTTTTACTCTTTTCCCTCTTTCCTCGTGCGCGCTGGTAACCCCAAGGGCATCAAGGACTGGGACGATCTTGCCCGCGACGATGTGAAAGTGGTTTTCCCCAATCCTAAAACCTCTGGTAACGCCCGCTATACCTATCTTGCCGCCACAGCTTACGCCAAGGAGAAGTTCAACGGCGATGAGAAGAAGGTGCAGGAGTTCGTCAAGAAAATCTTCGACAACACGCCAGTGTTCGACACTGGAGGCCGCGCCGCCACCACGACCTTCGTTGAACGTGAAATCGGTGATGTGCTGATCACGTTCGAAGCCGAGACACGCGGCATTGCCAAGCAATATGGAGCCGACAAGGTGGAAGGCGTTGTGCCCTCCGTCAGCCTGCTCGCCGAATTCCCTGTCGCCGTGGTGGACAAGGTGGTCGACAAGCGCGGTTCGCGTGAGCTGGCGAAAAGCTATCTCGACTTCCTCTATACCGAAGAAGGCCAGCGTATCGCTGCCGAGTTCGGCCATCGTGTCCACGACGAAAAAGTCGTCGGCGAATTTAAGGACAAGTTCCCTGCCATTCGCCTCGTTAACGTCAACGATGTCTTCGGCGGCTGGGACAAAATCCAGAAAGAGCATTTTGCATCCGGCGCGACGCTTGATACGCTTTACGGCAGCCGCTAATCACAGCGACAAGCAACAAGTACAAGACCCGGCGGGACACTGCCGGGTCGTTTTATGATTAATGGGGGCGCGGTTTGAAGCGGAATGTTCTGCCGGGACTTAAATTGTCCCTTGGCGTAACTCTCACCTACGTCGCCATTATCGTGCTTCTGCCTCTCTCGGCGCTGGTCTTCAAGGCGGCAAGCCTCGGACCTGCCGAGTATTGGTCGATCATCTCGTCGCCGCGCGCTGTTGCAAGCTATCGTGTTACGGTTGTCTGCGCTCTCGCTGCCACCCTCTTCAATGTCGTGTTTGGCCTTGCCCTTGCCTGGGTGCTCACGCGCTATCGCTTTCCGGGGTGGCGTCTCGTCGACGCCATTGTCGATCTGCCCTTTGCGCTTCCCACGGCCGTCGCCGGTATTGCGCTGACGACGTTGTTTGCGGGCAATGGCTGGTTTGGCTCGGTTCTGTCCCAATTGGGCATCAAGGTCGCCTATACGCCGCTCGGCATTATGGTGGCCATGGCCTTCACCAGCCTCCCCTTCATTGTGCGCACCGTTCAGCCGGTGCTGGAAGACCTCGACCCGGCACTGGAGGAAGCAGCACAGTCGCTTGGCGGCTCGGACATGGAGATTTTCCGCAAGGTCATTCTGCCATTGCTGACGCCGGCGCTGCTTGCCGGTCTCTCACTCTCCTTTGCCCGTAGCCTTGGTGAATTCGGCGCGATCATCTTCATCGCGGGCAACCAGCCCTTGTCGACGGAGATCACGGCGCTGCTGATCTTTATCCGGCTGGAGGAATATGATTATCAGGCCGCGGCCGCGATCGCGTCAGTTCTGCTCATCACCGCATTCGTCATGCTGGCTTTGACCAACTTTCTACAGTCGCGCGCCTTGCGTTACACGGTGAGGAGCTAAGCCATGAGCACCGTTTCTTCGCACCGCAAACCGCCGCGCGTTGGTGATGCCCCATGGGTGCGCCGCAGCCTCGTCGCCTTCGTGCTCATCATTGGCGCCGTGCTGGTGGTGGCGCCGCTTGTCATCATCGGCGTCGAAGCGTTTTCGCAGGGCTGGAAAGCCTATTCGGCCACCATCACACATCCCGATACCCGCCACGCCATCATGTTGACAGTTCTGACGGCGCTGATCGCGGTGCCCGTCAACACCGCCTTCGGCATTGCGGCGGCCTGGTCCATCACGAAGTTTGATTTCCCCGGCAGACGCTTTCTGTTGGTATTGATCGAGATACCTTTCTCCATTTCCCCCATCGTTGCGGGTGTCGCCTATCTCTTCGTGTATGGCCTGCAGGGCCTTTTCGGCGCGTTCCTCGATGCCCATGATATCAAGATACTGTTTGCGCTGCCCGGCATCGTCATCGCCTCGATGTTCGTGACCGCACCCTTTGTGGCGCGAGAACTTATCCCGCTGATGCAGGCGCAGGGCCGCGATCTCGAAGAGGCGGCGACTTCGCTTGGTGCCTCCGGGTGGCGCACCTTCTTTTCGGTGACCTTGCCGAACATCAAATGGGCGCTGCTTTATGGCGTCGTGTTGTGCAATGCCCGCGTCATGGGTGAATTCGGTGCTGTGTCTGTGGTCTCCGGCAATATTCGCGGCCAGACAAACACGCTGCCGCTGCATATCGAGCTGCTGTATCACGATTACCAGACGGCCGGCGCCTTTGCGTCAGCCTCCATCCTTGCCTTGCTCGCCGTGGTCACCATCATTGCAAAAATGGCGCTGGAGCAACGCGGTGCCGGCCGCGGGCGTAAAAAGACCAACGGCGATGCCGCCATCGCTACGGAGACCTGATTTCAATGAAAATCCGCCTCGAAAATGTAGTGAAGACCTTCGATACCTTCCGCGCCGTGCGCGATGTTTCCCTGGATATCGAAAGTGGCGAGCTTCTCGCCCTGCTCGGTCCCTCCGGCTCCGGCAAGACGACGATTTTGCGCATGGTGGCCGGCCTCGAATATAGCGATGGCGGTCGCATCCTTTTTGGGGACGAGGACGCGACCAATATTCCGGTGCGCGACCGCGGTGTCGGCTTCGTGTTCCAACATTATGCGTTGTTTCCGCATATGACACTGAATGAAAACATCGCCTTCGGCATGAAGGTCTCGAAGATAAAGCGCGGCCGGGCGGCGATCGATGCCCGCGTGCAGGAGCTGCTGCGCCTTGTGAAGCTTGAGGGTCTCGGCGACCGTTTTCCGGCGCAGATATCCGGCGGGCAGCGACAGCGGGTTGCCTTGGCGCGCGCTCTTTCGGTCGATCCGAAGGTGCTGCTGCTGGACGAACCCTTCGGGGCGCTGGATGCCAATGTGCGTCGCGACCTGCGGCGCTGGCTTCGTGAGATCCATTCCGAACTTGGCATTACCACGATCTTCGTGACCCACGATCAGGAAGAGGCGCTCGATCTTGCCGACCGCGTGGTCATTCTCAACCAGGGGGAGATCGTGCAGCAGGGCACGCCGAAAGAGGTTTGCCGCCAACCCAACAGCTCGTTTGTCATGCGTTTCCTCGGCGATGCCAACCGCGTGCCCGGTGTGGCGCGGGGCGGAAAAATCTATGTCGGCGATAACGAGCTGCCTTTCTCTTATGGCCAGGGCGACGGTGCCGTTGATATCTATGCCCGACCGGGTGATCTCGAATGGGAGGATCTCCATGAGGGCATTCCCGCCTCCGTGGAGCGTGTTCTCGACCGCGCCGGGGAAAGACGGGTGATTGTCAGCACCGATGGCGGGGACATTCTCGAGTTCGACGTGCCGCCGGAAAACGACGTCACGGCGGGTGATCGCGGTTCCGTCATCATCCGCCGGGCAAAGATTTTCCCGGCGGCGTAAAAGGTAAAAGACCGGCTTCAGACCAGAAGTTCGAAAGCGCTGTCGGCGGCGAGCCTGCCATTGATCATAAGGTCGACCCTGTGGGTGCCGGCATAATGTTTGCGGGTGGTGAAATCCCTGGTGGCGCGGCTGATCGACAGCGCGCAGGTTTCGCCGGGCTGAAGCTCGACTTCCTTCCATTTGAAGACCTTGGCGGACGTGCCGCCGCTCTTCTTCACGTAGTGGACGGCGTAGTCGATCACCAGTTTCTGCGGGCTCTTCGCCGTCGACGTGAAAGAGGTTGCAATCCGCACCGGATTGCCAAGAACAACCTTGTCCGGCGATACCTGAAAAGACGCGAGCGCAATCTGCGCCTCACCATGCGCACCCAGATGGGCGAGTGCTGCGGCATCGCCTTTCTTGATAAGGGTGCGAAGGGCCTGCCGCATGATCCAGCGCGTATTCGGGTCGTCTTTCGGCCAGGTGTCGATCAGCGCCAGTACGAAGTCGGGATTGTCCTTGGTAATATCGTTCAGGTGATTGGCGACGGATTTACGCACATAAAGCGCCTCGTCCGCTTTCAGGGCGTCCAGGATAGCGGTGACGGGAGAGGGATCGACAACGAGCGATTTAAGCTGGAACGACCAGGGAAGCCGAGGCCGACAACCTTCGCTCGCCAGCCGCCTGACATGCTCGTTATCATGTTGCGTCCATGTTTCCATCACAGCGATAGTACGCGCGATATCCTTCTGCAGAAAATGCCGTATGGCGAATTCCGAAGAGCCGAAACGCGTGAAATATTGCAGTGCCTCCATGGAGAGATCAAAATCATTTAGGCCGTACAGTGCGACATATTCCGGCAGCGAAATGGAGGCAAAACCATTGCCGATGCCAGGAGCTGTAGCGCTGAGAATCTCAATATTGCGAGCATAGTCCCCGGGAAGAGTTGCGTGCAGGCTGGTCGCCACCTGGCGCATGCGCTGCATGATCCCAAGCGCCTCGAGATTCGCCGTCGCAAGCGCCATGAAGGCGGACACGTCGAAGGGCGGATAAACAGCTTTGGTCTGATCAGCGATATGCTGCAGTTTTTCGCGGTTGAAGATTTCCTTCAGTGCGGGCGCCGCCGTGTCGCTCATAAGACCTCCGGTAGTTCACTTTTTGTTCTTTTAGCCTTGGGAAGGTTTGAAGGCAAGTTGCGAAACCGGAGAGCAACAGAATATTGAGATTTGTGGTGGGAGCGAGTGCGCGGAGTTCCCATCAGACATGATCAGGAAGCGTTCGAGCGGCGGCTCGCGCCACCGCTCTTTCGCAGATCAAGCAGAAACGGCCAGCTCGCGGCGCTCCCGATCGGCGATGATCGACAGATCGAGCACCTTTTGCAGGTTTGCGGCGTGGCGGAAGTCTGGATCAGCGACGCCGCCTTCCATAACGGCCTTGGCGAACTTTTCGTAGTTGGTGGGCACGGGATCGACATCGATCGTCTTCCAGATCGCTTTTTCGACGTCTTCGCCGATGCACGCACGCAGACTTGAATAATCAGGCGTGTGGATCACCTCAAGCGCGCCCTTGTCGCCGTGGATGCGCAGGCGAAGCTCGTTCAGGTGGCCGGTTGCCCAGCGGCTGGCATGGATGACGCCCATGGCCCCGTTTTCCAGTTCGGCGGTCATGGTGAAGCTGTCGTTGGCGTCGAGATCGTAAGCGCCAATTTTGTTGCCTTCATATTTGTCGAAGGTCTTCAGGCGCGTGAAGATGCGCTCCACATCGCTGCCAGCACCATAGGAGGCGAAGTCGAGGATGTGGATGCCAACGTCGCCGAGCACGCCGTTCGAGCCATGCTTGGTGGAAAGCCGCCAAAGCCACTTACTTTCCGTCATCCAGTCGCCCCAGGCCTTGGAAACGAGCCAGCTTTGGAGGTATGAGGCCTCGAGATGGCGTACCTTGCCGATCTTGCCTGAAAGCACCATCTCGCGTGCCGCCTGAAGTGGGGCGACATTGCGATAGGTGAGGTTGACCATGGCCACGAGCCCGGCCTTTTCGGCAGCATCGGCCATTTCCGCAGCGTTGGCATAGTTTTCCGCAAGCGGTTTCTCGCAGAAGACGTGCTTGCCCGCGGCAAGGAGTTTCAAACTCGTGGGATGATGAATGGCGTCCGGCGTGACATTGGCCGCCGCATCGAATTCGCCCCAGGCGATCGCATCATCGAGAGAAGTGAATGACAGCGGTATGTTATGGCGCAGCGCGAATGCCCGCACCACCACATCGTCCACATCCACCGCCGCGACAAGTTCAACGCCAGCGATTTGCGAGAAGTAGGTGGCGTGATTGTTCGCCATGCCACCGGTTCCAAGAATGAGAAGTCTCATGGCCAGTTATCTCCAAGCCCTTATCTATAACCTGCTTCGCCCGCCTTGTGCAGCTTCGGACCGCGTTCTTCGATCGGCTCCAGCGCCTGATCGACGGGGACGTTGGGAGCGGTGTGGATGCTCTTCAGGGCGCCGGCCGGGTTATAGGCCCATTTGACCGAGTTGCTGATGACCTTCTGGACGTTGGCGTCATGGTAGGTCGGATAGGTTTCATGCCCAGGACGGAAATAGAAAATGTTGCCAGCCCCACGCCGCCAGGTCAGTCCGGAACGGAAGACCTCGCCGCCCTGGAACCAAGAAATAAAGACGGTTTCCAATGGTTCCGGTACCGAGAACTGTTCGCCATACATTTCTTCGTTCTCAAGCTCAAAATGTTCAGGCAGACCAGCGGCAATCGGGTGGCGCGGATTGATCGTCCACAGGCGCTCGCGTTCACCTGCCTCACGCCATTTCAGCGCGCAGGGCGTGCCCATCAGCCGCTTGAAGGGCTTGGAGAAGTGGCCGGAATGCAGGACGATGAGACCCATGCCTTCCCAGACCCGCTTGGCAACGCGCTCGACGATCTCATCCTGTACGGCGCCATGATCCTTGTGGCCCCACCAGACCAGAACGTCGGTGTTGTCGAGACGCTCCTGCGAAAGCCCGTGTTCCGGCTCTTGCAGTGTGGCGGTAGTGGCGTTGATCTCCGCGTCCTGGTTCAGAGCGTCGGCAATCGTGTTGTGCATGCCGTTTGGATAGATCGAACGCACCGTTTCATTGATGTGTTCGTGAATATTTTCGCCCCATACAACGGTGTTGATGGCCATTCTCATGCTCCTTGGTGAAAGCCGGCTCCTTGGGGTGACCGGCAAAAGTGAAATATCAGGCAGCACCCCGGGCGGGGTTGCGGGAAAGCGCCCTGCCTTCAGCGTCAAAACGGTGGATTTGCGCCGCATCCGGCACAATAGTGATGCGTTCCCCTGCCTGTCGGCCTGTCACGCCCTCTTCGCGAACGACGACCGGCTCGCCAGAGCCGATCTCGACATAGATGTAGCTGTCAGATCCCAACATCTCCGAATGAACGATCTCGCCATTCCAACCGTTCCCGTCCGTTGTGATGGCAATATGTTCAGGGCGGATGCCAATGGTCTTCGCGCCCTCGGTTTCGGCATATTTGCCCGCCAGAAAGTTCATCTTCGGCGAGCCGATGAAGCCCGCGACGAAGGTGTTGACGGGGCTCTCGTATAGCTCGAGCGGCGTGCCGATCTGCTCGACACGGCCATCGCGCAACACGCAGATGCGGTCGGCGAGCGTCATGGCCTCCACCTGATCATGCGTGACATAGATCATCGTCGTATCATGCATTTCGCGGTGCAGCTTGGCGATTTCCAGGCGGGTTGCGACGCGCAGCGCTGCATCGAGGTTGGAGAGCGGTTCATCGAAGAGGAAGACCTTGGGATCGCGCACGATGGCGCGGCCGATGGCGACGCGCTGACGCTGGCCGCCGGAGAGCTGCTTTGGCAGACGCTCCAGATAAGGCGTGAGTTGCAGCATCTCGGCAGCCGCCTCCACGCGCTTGCGCCGCTGCTCCTTGTCTGCACCGGATAGTTTCATGCCGAACGCCATGTTTTCGAACACGGTCATATGCGGATAAAGCGCATAGGACTGGAAGACCATGGCGACGCCGCGCTTGGCGGGTGGCAGACGGTTCACGGTTTCGCCGTCGAAGGACAGCGTACCGCCGGTGATTTCTTCCAGCCCGCAAATGAGGCGCAGAAGGGTGGACTTGCCGCAGCCGGAGGGACCGACAAAGACCATGAACTCGCCGGAGCGAATATCCATGTCGATGCCCTTGATGACATCGAAGGCGCCGAAGGATTTGCGAAGATCGCGCAGTTGAATGGTGGTCATGAAATTTCTCCTAGCCTTTGACGCCGCCGGCGGTGAGGCCGGAGATGATGCGTCGCTGGAAGATCAGAACGAGGACAACGAGCGGAGCGGTGACGATGACGGACGCTGCCATAATCGTTCCCCACGGGATTTCGAACTGCGAGCCGCCAGACAGAAGAGCAATGGCGACGGGCACAGTGCGCTGCTCGTTGGATGAGGTGAAGGTGAGCGCGAAGAGGAATTCGTTCCACGCTGCGATGAAGGCGAGAAGCCCTGTCGTAACGAGTGCGGGCCACATCAGTGGCATGAAGACCTGGGTGATGATGACCCATGGTGTCGCGCCATCCACGATCGCCGCTTCCTCGATCTCGATCGGCAGGTCGCGCATGAAGGTCGTCAAGACCCAGACCGTGAAAGGCAGGGTGAAGATCATGTAGGAAAAGATCAGCGCGAGCGGCGTGTTGAAGATGCCGGCCCAGCGGATCAATTCGAACAGGCCGGCGAGGACGGCGATCTGCGGAAACATCGAAACCGAAAGGATGGTGAGCAGCAGTAGCGCGCGGCCGCGGAAGCGGACACGAGCCAGCGCATAGGATGCCGTAACCGCCAGAAACAGCGACAGGATGACCACGGACGACGCAACCAGCAACGAATTGCCGAGATTGCGCAGGAAGGTGCCATTGCCGATGACGAAGTTGTAGTTGGTAAGCGAAAATTCGCGCGGCCAGTAATTGACTTGGAACAGGGCTGAACCGGATTTCAGACTGGTCAGGATCGCGTAATAGAAGGGGAATACCGAGATCACCATGATAACGGCGACCAGCGCATAAAAAGCGGTGGTTTTCAGGATGTTTGGCATTGTCATCGCTGGGCTCCATCCGTGTTAACGCGCCCGAGCCACATATAGATGACCGTGATCGAGGCGATGATGAGGAACAGCATGGTGGAGGCGGCCGCGCCATAGGCGAACTTGTCGAAATCGAACAGGTTCTCGCGTGCGAGCACGGACATGGTGCGCGTCTGGGCGTTATTCGGCGTCAAGATGTAGATCAGGTCGAACACGCGCATCGCATCCAGCATGCGGAAGATCACGGCGACCATCAGCGCCGGACGGATCATTGGCAGGGTGACACGGAAGAACACCTTGACGGGATGAATCCCATCCACCTTCGCTGCCTCATACATATCCTTCGGCACCATCTGAAGACCGGCGAGAATGAGAAGCGCCATGAAGGGCGTGGTCTTCCAGATGTCGACGATCAAGACGGCGACCATCGCGGTTTCGGGATTGGCCGTCCAGGCGATCTTGTTGGAGATCAGCCCCAGATTGAGGAACAGGTCGTTCAATATGCCGAACTGGTCGTTCAGCATCCATGCCCACATCTGCGCGGAGACAATGGTGGGGATCGCCCAGGGAACGAGAATGGCTGCACGCACGAGACCGCGGCCCTTGAATTCGGCATTCAGCACCAATGCGACGATTAGTCCGAGCACCGTTTCGAGGCTGACGGAGACGACAGTGAATTTCAGCGTATTGACAACCGCACCCCACCAGGCGGGGTCGGCAAGCAGGCCGCGATAGATCGTGCGGCCGCTGCTGAGCGTGATCCAGGTGAGGTAGTTCTTGAGGCCGACAAATTGCGCGCCTTCGAGATTGGTCAGCGACGCATCGGTAAGACTGAACCAGACGGTGCGCACGAGCGGCCAACCGGCCACCAGCGCCAGAACCAGAAATGTGGGGGCCAGAAACAGCCAGGCGGATTTCAGTCGTTCCGACTGCAGGTCGGAGCCGGTGCCGGAAGCCGCGACCGGCCTTTGAAGGGCGATGTCGTTCATGAAGATATCTCGCGGTTTGGGCACGGGAGATGATCAGGCGTGACCGCCTCCCGTGCGGGCGGGTTACCAGCCGTTGCCTTTGAGATCGGTCAGTTCGACCTCGAGAAGCTCGAGATTTTCCGCCGCCGTACCGTTGCCGGAGAGCGTGTTGTGCACGGCGCCCCAGAACTTGGCCGAAACCTCATTGTATTTTACCTTGGCGGAGGCGGAAGGGCGGGGAACAGCGGTCTCGAAGATCGGCTTCCACGTGGGCATGAAGGGCTGCGCCGCCGCAACATCCTTGTCGTCGTAGAGCGAGGCGATCGTCGGCATGTTGGAAAGCTGCACGGCGCGCATCTTCTGGGTGTCCTTGGACGCCATGAATTTCACCAGCTGGATGGCCGCTTCCTGGTTGGCAGAGTATTTCGAGACCGCGAGGTTCCAGCCGCCGAGCGTCGAGGCCGGTGCTTCGCCTTCTGCGCCAGCCGGCAGCGGGGTGACGCCGAACTTGCCCTTGATGGCGCTATCGTCGCCATTGCCAAGCGCGTAGGCGTATGGCCAGTTGCGCATGAAGACGGAATTGCCGGTCTGCCAGACGCCGCGCGCTTCCTCTTCCTTGTAGGCAAGCACGCCCTGGGGCGCGATGGTGCCGACCCAGCCTTTGGCGGTTTCGATGGCCGCGGCGGCCTTTTCATTGTTGACGGAGATATCGCCATTTGTTTCTACGATGTGCCCACCGCCGGCTGAGGCGATCCATTCCAGCGCGTTGCAGGTTAGACCCTCATAGGCGCTGCCCTGGAAAACAAAACCCCAGAGGTCCTTCTGGCCGGCCGCGCGCTCCTTCTCCTGAATTTCCTTGGCGGTTTCGCTGAGTTCCTTCCAGGTCTTCGGTGGCTGCTTGCCGTATTTTTCGAGAAGGTCCTTGCGATAGAACAGTGCCGGCGCGTCGGTAAACATCGGCATGGCAACGAGTTTGCCGTCCACCGTCTGAGAGGCGACGATCGAGGGGAAATGATCTCCGATGACATCCTTGGTCGCTGCCGTCAGATCCACGAACTGGTCTGCCAATTGCGGCGCCCAGATAACGTCCGTCTGGTAGACGTCGACGTCCTTGTTGCCGGCGGCAAGCCAAAGCCGGTACTGGCTGAATTGTTCGCTCGAAGAAGAAGGCATGGTCACCAGATTGACCTTGTGCCCGCTTTCTCTTTCGAAGGCAGCAATCCGTTCGCGGAAAAATGCGACGTTCTTTCCGGTGGAATTCGCAGCGATGGAAATCTCCGCCGCCTGCACCGAAACAGCAGCGGAAAGTACGCTGCCGCACAGGAACAAAGTCTTGATTGAAATATTCATTGTCAAACTCCTCCGTTGACGCTCCCGATTGTCCTCAAAATTGAAAGCGCTTTTGACTGGCGCGAGGCTCTCAAAAGCCGAGCAATCTGTCAATACTCTTTCTAACTCACTGGAAATCGGGCGATTTCGTTCGCGATTTTCGATGTTTGCCTTTCAGGGAGATCAACTGTAAGGTTTCAGATGGAAGAAAATTGAAATCGTTTTCAATTTTTGTCGGCTTGAAAAATCCGCGGCGGCGACGCATGCAGGGGCAAATTGGCAAAAAATATGAAGCTCAAGGAATTTGCAGAAAAGGTCGGGCTCTCGCCGACCACAGTCAGCCGCGCGCTTGGCGGTTACCCCGAGGTGCGCGAGGAGACGCGGCAGCGGGTGATGGATGCCGCCCTGAAATACGGCTATCGGCCGAATGCCAACGCCGTCAGGCTGGCGACCGGCAGGGCAGGCGCGATTGGGGTCGTAATGGGCCGGTCGGGTGGCGGGCATTTCTTTTCGGAATTCATGGGCGGCATGGCGACGCGGCTCGAACGGGAAGAGACTGATATTCTTGTCAGCGTCACCGTAGACAATAATCTTGATGAGGAACTGGCGATCTTCAGCCGGCTTGCCGCGAGCGGCCGCGTGGACGGCATCATCGTGCATTCTCCGCGCCCTGACGATGAACGTATTGCACTGCTGAACCGCTTGGGTATTCCCTTCATCGTTCACGGACGCTCGAGGACAGCGTTCGAACATGCCTGGCTCGATATCGACAACCACGATGTCACCTACCGCCCGACGATCCATTTTCTGGAACGTGGACATCGAAGCATCGCCCTGATCAACGGTCCCGTTGGCCGCACATTTGTGCAGGACCGCGAACGGGGCTTTCGCGAGGCACTGGCAACCCACGGGATAACGCCGGAGCCGCGTTTCATGATGAATGAGCATTTCAGCGAGGAAACGGCGTTTCGTTTCGCCCGCTCGCTTCTCGAGCAGACACCGCGCCCCACGGCCTTCGTTGCCGGTGCAATGATGACCGCTCAGGGCGTCTACCGCGCCGCAACGCAGATGGGGCTCACCATCGGCAAGGATGTCTCCGTCATCGCTCACGACGACGTGTTTCCGTACCTGACACCGGAGAGCATGATGCCGCCCCTTTCCACCACGCGCTCGCCGATGCGCATGGCGGGGATGCGGGTAACGGACCTGCTGTTGCAGATTATAGGCGGTCGTCCGGTGCAGGAGGTCCAGGAACTCTGGCCGGTCGAGTTGATCCTGCGGGAATCAGTCGGCCCCGTCTGAGCTTGTCAGCATAGAATGCTGATTCCATTCCATTTTGTGAACATCGTGTGATGGCTGTTCGTCTTTGGCCGTCTATACGGCTGCCTCATCTTCTGTATAATCGGAAATGCAGCGGGCTTGATGGAACAGGACCCGTGCCGGCGCGTTGAGGGGACGTGTTGAGGGAGGATGATAGATGTTTGAATTTCTAAAACCGCAACAGCAGCCCGTCATCGATGACGTCGAAGCAACCGGGACTTATGCGGACGCATTTCTCAACGTTTCGAGCCCGGAACTGACAGTTTCTACAGCGCGGGAACATGGGCACGAAGCCCATTCCAGAGATTATTGCAATGATCGCAATGTCTCCCGCAGCGCGCTTGGCTTCGCCTGAGCAAAGTCAGAAACTTCCCCATCAAACGGAACGGACCTGTCGTTCCGACGTTTCCTGTTAGACCCCTGGGCGGCGCAACGGAACCCAAGGGACCTGATCGGCATGTGACCGGTGGGCGAATTTCACGTTGTGCCGCCCGATTGGAGATGGCGCCTGCCGCCTCCCGAAATCCAAACCGCAATTCGCTTCAAGGGGCATTGCGTTTGTCAGGAGACCGCGATGACCACCATACCCGTTGAGCCCTATCCGGATCAGCCAGTGCCGGTACCGCCGCAGCCGGACATCCCTCCGGTCAAGGAGCCCGAGCCGGACAGGCTGCCGGATGAGCTGCCCAATCCAAATCCTGACGAAAATGACGAGCCGCCGAAAGTCTTTTCGTCTGTCACCCGGTGACATCGTCAAATTTCTTGCTGACGAATGCAGAGCCCCTAAGCCCAAAGCGCCAAGGATAGTCGACTGCGCGGCTTATGCCGATGCGTCTGCCACTTGAGACCGCGGCGGCTTCCTTCGCGAGGCGCAGCGAAAACGGTGGCGCTTGAAGTGGCATCCCGTCCATATCCCCCGTAATCGCCAATGCCTGGCAAAGTCTGCCGGGGCCCGAACAGAGGAGCTTGAGCTTGTCTGTTCCGCGCCTGACTTTCATCATTTCCATACCCGCTGTTGGCTCGATGGCACGCAGAAGCACCGCAGATCCGGGGGCGCATACGAAGTTGGCGCACCAATGGATGCCGTAGGAGCGATACACATAGAGATGCCCAGCCGGGCCGAACATTGCCTTGTTTCGCGGTGTTTGACCGTTAAAGCTGTGCGAGGCCGGGTCATCCGGGTGATAGGCTTCCGTTTCAACGATCAGGCCGCCGACATTGCCGACGCGAAACTCTGCGCCGACGAGGTCGCGCGCCACTTCTACGGCATCGCGCTCAAAAAAACGCTTCTGCAATTCCGCACCGAAGGCATCATTCATCGGGAACCCCTGCCGCCCTGAATTGTTCTGAAATCATATATTTATCGTTTCCAGCATCGACTTTCGTTGCTGATCGCCAACCGGAGGGCACTTCATGCAACTATCCACGACCCATGTAAAACGCAATAACGGCGCCACCTCCGTCGAGTTCGTCGGTAGCGATGGCGATCATGTGTCCGTGCGTCTTGCCGATGGTCTGCATGATATCGATGACGTGGAAGCGATGCGGCGCGCAAGTGCAGTGCTGGTTCAGCTCACGGCTTTCGGAACGCGTCACGGAACGGACGCTCCCTCTCAGTTCTCCGCGTTGAGCACTGTACAGGGCGAGGCCCCAGAATCTCAGGAAAGCGCGTGCGAAGCGAAAGATCGCGGGATTGTGGAGGAAGGAGCCAGTCTCCCAGTGGGCAAGCCAGCGTCGGCAACCGTCACGTCCATTGCATCGGCAAAGGGAGGATATTGATCGTGGCTGACCGCAAAGTTGCTCTCGTCACAGGTGCCGGCTCCGGGATCGGGCGCGCCGCCGCCATTCAACTATCTGCCGCGGGGTTTGCGCTCGGCCTTCTCGGGCGCACCGAAAGTGAGCTGCAGGATGTCGCGGCGGAGATGGGGGACGCGCCCGCCAAAATACTCGTCGCTGATGTGTCCGATGAGGAGGCGATGCGAGTTGCTATCGAATCGCTGGTTGGAGAGTTCGGCCGAATTGACGTCGTCGTGGCCAATGCGGGTGTGAACGGTGTTTGGGCGCCGATCGATGAATTGAAGCCTTCCGAATGGGACGATACGATCCGCATCAATCTGCGCGGCACTTACCTGACGATCCATGCCAGCGTGCCGCATCTGAAGGCCGCAGGCGGAGGCTCGATCATCATCGTTTCATCCATCAATGGTACGCGCACCTTCACCTCGCCGGGGGCAACCGCATATTCCGTCACCAAGGCCGGGCAGGTGGCCATGACGCAGCAACTGGCGTTGGAGCTTGGGCGACACCGGATACGCGTCAATGCCGTATGTCCGGGCGCTATCAAGACCTCGATCGACGAAAATACCGATATCCGCGCCCGCGAAAAGACCGAGGTGCCCGTCCGCTTCCCGGAAGGGGACATTCCGGTGACGGGTGGTGTCGCGGGGACGAGCGAGGATGTTGCCGACCTGATCGAATTTCTGGCGTCCGATGCATCGCGCCATATTACCGGCACGCCGGTCTGGATCGATGGCGGGCAGGGTCTCCTCAGGTGATCCCGGGCGCTGCTTGCGCCCTTGGAACCTACCCTCACGGCCTTGTGTGCCCATGATTAACGAATGGGTAACGTCTCTTCACGAGACTTTGTCTATTGCGAGGTTGCCGTGTTGTGGCCACCTTCGGTAGTTAAGCCTCTGCCGCAAAGGCGGGCAAATCAGGCGGGTAGAGAGATCCATGAGCATCCAAGCGTTGCTGACTTTCGCAGCTGCGGGGTTACGGCAAAAGGTGAGGGCGGGAGCACGAATGGCTGCGGTCGTTGCGATCGGAGGCAGCCTTGCCGCATGCACCTCCATGGGACTCGATAGCGTCAAAAAAGATCCGCCTAAGCTGTCTTCAAAAATGATGGCGCAGATGTCGGCCAAGAGCATGCGCCCGGAAAGCCCTGTCCTCGTTCGCATTTTCAAGCAGGAAAGCGAACTCGAAGTCTGGAAGGTGGACAAGACGGGCAACTATGCGCTGCTGAAGACCTACCCCATGTGCCGCTGGTCCGGCAAACTTGGCCCCAAGACGAAAACCGGCGACCGGCAGGCACCTGAAGGTTTCTATCATGTTTCCGCGGGCATGCTCAATCCGAACTCCCAATACTACGTCTCGTTTAACCTGGGTTACCCGAACCGGCTGGAATCGGCCCTCGGCTACACCGGCGAGGCTTTGATGGTCCACGGCGCCTGCTCATCTTCCGGCTGCTACGCCATGACGGACAGCCAAGTAGGCGAGATTTACGCCATCGTGGCGCGGGCGCTTCAGGGCGGCCAGGATCGCTTCCAGGTTCAGGCCTATCCCTTCCGCATGACGGCACGGAACATGGTGGCGCATCGGGACGACCCAAATATGTCTTTCTGGAAGACGCTCAAAGAGGGCTACGATTATTTCGAGATCACGCGCCGCCAGCCCAAGGTGTCCGTATGCGGACGCCGTTATGTCTTTAACAGCGAATTTGCGGGAGGTGAGCCTGCCGATCCGCTCGCTGCCTGCCCACCTGTCGTCAATCAGCCGGAGCCGGAAGTGGCCTCGAAACTGGTGCAGGAGCAACAAAAACTTGCCGCCGCGATGAGCGAGGGAACTTCCGCCCCCCTCAGCGCGTATGTAGACGGCGGCATGCATCCAAGCTTCCGGGCAATCTTGAAATCCAATGGCGCTAAAGCCATGGCGTCTCAGGTTTCCGGCACGAAGTACCCAATCAGCCGCCCCGAGGCGGCGCTGGCAGACCCCTTTGCCAGCGCGAGATGACGTTAATGAGGTTTTTCAATTGAACGAGACGACGACGACCCGGCGGGGCTTCCTGCTTGGAGCCGGTGGATTGGCCCTTGCCGGCCTTGCCGGTTGCAACACCACGGCGCGCGAAGTAGCAAAACCTGCCGCTCCCGCCGATGATCCCATGTATGCGCTGATGTATGGTCCGAAGCCGGATGAGCAGTTTCCTCTTCCGGAAATCCCCTACAAGCGCATTCCACGACAGTTTCTGCGCCAGATGGTTGCAAACCCGACAGGCGAGCGTCCCGGCGTGATCGTTGTCGATACCGCCAACCACTTCCTTTACCTGACCTATGAAAACGGACAGGCGATGCGATACGGCGTTGGTCTTGGTCGTGCCGGCTTTGAATGGTCCGGCCGCGGCGTGATCCAGTACAAGCGCGAATGGCCCCGCTGGACCCCGCCGGATGAGATGGTTGCACGCCAGCCGGAGCTCGAACCCTATAGCAGCCGCAACGGCGGTATGGAGCCGGGGTTGAAAAACCCGCTCGGCGCGCGCGCGCTTTATATTTTCAAGGATGGCAAGGATACGATCTACCGCCTGCACGGCTCGCCCGAATGGTGGACCATCGGCAAGTCGGTGTCATCGGGCTGCGTCCGCCTGCTGAACCAGGATATCGTCGATCTCTACAACCGCGTTCCCGCCGGCACGCCGATTGTCGTGACATCTCTCGGCCCGGCCCAGCAGGGCGTTCCAATCGGCCAGGAAGGCGTACCCGTGGCGCAGTACGGCAACGGCGTCATCGGCGACGGGTTGTCGCAGCCGGTACAGGCTTATTGATCTTCAGAACGTCAACTCACGGCGCGGATACGCCGTGAGTTGCGCCCGGTATCGGATGTCGAAAAGTCTGCCATGCCACTTTCGCCATTAGGCGACCCGGCGGGCACGGGTATTGTCCTTTTCCATTTCCAGACGGAAGCGAGAGACCAGGGAGCGCAGCTTCGCCGTTTCAGCCGCGAGCGTCGCTGAAGCCGCCGTGGACTGTTCGACCATAGCCGCATTCTGCTGCGTCGCGTGGTCCATCGAATTCACCGCCGCGTTGATTTCCGCAAGACCGGTCGTTTGCTCGCTGGCCGATGTAGCGATGGCGTTCATGTGCCGGTCAATGCCCGCGATGCGCTCACCGATATCCTTCAGGGCGGTGCCGGTATTGAGAACGAGCTTCACGCCGTTTTCAACCTCGGCCGAGGACTGGCGGATATGGTCACGGATTTCGTTTGCAGCCTTTGCCGACCGCTGGGCGAGATCGCGCACTTCTTGCGCGACGACCGCAAAACCCTTGCCGCTCTCGCCAGCGCGGGCGGCTTCCACCCCCGCGTTCAACGCCAGTAGATTGGTCTGGAAAGCGATTTCATCGATAACGGAAATGATGCCGGTTATCTGCTGAGACGAGGCTTCGATGCGCCGCATTGCTTCTTCGGCATGGCTTACCACTTCGACGGATTTCAGCGCGCTCTCATTGGCGTCGGTTGCAGCCAGGCGCGCCTCGATGGCGCGTTTGTTGGCGTTCGAGACGTTGACGGTGATCTCATCCAACGCAGCCGCAGTCTGCTCGAGAGAAGCCGCCTGACTTTCCGTGCGGCGCGAAAGATCGCCGGCGCCGGCTGCAATTTCGCGGCTGCTACCGTCTATCGTGCCGACGCCATTTGATATGGCGGTAAGTGTTTCCGCCAGTTGCCTGACAGAGCTGTTGAAATCATGGCGCAGCGCCTCGAACTGCGGCGCGAAGGCGTCATCGAGCTGAAACGCCAGATCTCCCGAAGCCAGCCGTTTCAAGCCAGCCGCAAGACCGGACGTAGCGATACGCAGTCTTTCCGAGGCGTCTTCTTCAGCCTGCCGGCGGGCGGCTTCCTGATCAGCTTCCGCCTGTAGACGTGCTGCTGCAGCCTGTTCCTCGAGGGCGCGATTTGTGATCGCCGACTGCCGGAAGATTTCGACCGCACCGGACATTGAGCCAATCTCATCCTTGCGATCAATGCCGGACGGCGGCTGTGACGTATCGCCGCCCGCCAGGCTCTCCATGTTCTTTGCCAATTGCAGGATCGGACGGATAACCGATTTGCGGGTGAGAAGGAAAAGCGCGCCACAGAACATTGCTGCAGCGACCAAGAGCCCTTTCAGGACGAGATCGATCGTCGCCTTTGTCTTTTCGCTTTTGGCCGAGGCGGCGTCGGAAAGAGCCTGAATCTGGTCGCCTGCGGTTTCCATCGCTTTTTCCAGCGCGGAGAATTGCCGCATGAATTCGGGCACCAGTTTGATGGCCCCTTCCTGATCGGTACCCGCGAGCGCCACGACTGCATCGGCTGCATCCATATAAGCGAGAAGCGGTTTTTCGACGCTGTCGATAACGGCTTTGACATCGGTGCCTGATGATAACGACTTATTGGCTTCGATCGCCTCGCGGAAGCTGGCTTCATGCTCGTCAAGATCGGCCTTGACGTCCTTGAGGTCGAGATTCATCCGGGCATCGGAGGAAAGGATGGCGGCAAGTACATCAGAGCGCAGCGCGTCATGCATCATGTCTGCCTGCATGTGGTTGCGCAGGACATCGGCGGAAAGGCCGACATATTCGCTGTTACTGTTCAGCTTAGCCGCTGACCATATGCCGATACCGGCGGCGCTGCCGGTGATGGAGAATATTGCAATGCTCGCCAATATGATTTTGCTTTGAATCGAAGCCATAAGAGTGTTCCCACGCAGTTGTTATACTGCGAGACGATAATAGAATATGTTTAATGAATGCTCTATTTGTTCCACGCTTGATGGAAGTCAAAAAAGGCTGCAATATATATTGCAGCCTTTTCTTTATTAGTGATCGGTAATTTCACTGCGCCCGTTTGAGCGCTTCACCCAGGATGGAGACGATATCGTCGAAATGGGATTTTTCGGCGATGAGCGGCGGCGACAGAGCGATGATGTCGCCGGTCACGCGGATCAGCAGGCCACGCTCGAAGCAATCCACAAAGACATCATAGGCGCGCGCGCCCGCAGCACCGTCACGTGGCTGCAACTCGATGCCGGCGATGAAGCCGATGGTGCGAATGTCGATCACATTGGGCAGGCCCTTCAGCGAATGGATGGCGTCATGCCAGGCATCTTGCAGTCCGGCAGCGCGGGTGAAGAGACCTTCGTCGCGATAGATATCAAGTGTGGCGATGCCGGCGGCGCAGGCCACCGGGTGACCGGAGTAGGTGTAGCCATGGAAAAGCTCGATCTGGTTTTCCGGCCCATGCATCAAGGCGTCATGCACCTTGCGGCTGGTAAAGACCGCACCCATCGGGATTGCGCCATTGGTCAGGCCTTTGGCCGTGGTGACGATATCGGGGGTAACGTCGAAATAGTTCGTGGCGAAGGTCGAGCCCATGCGGCCGAAACCGGTAATGACTTCATCGAAAATCAGAAGGATGCCGTGCTTGTCGCAGATGGCCCGCAGGCGTTCGAGGTAACCCTTCGGTGGCACAAGCACGCCGGTCGAGCCGGCCACGGGCTCAACGATGCAGGCAGCGATCGTTTCGGCCCCATGCAGGGCGACCAACCGTTCCAGATCGTCCGCAAGCTCTGCGCCGTGCTCGGGTTGACCTTTGACGAAGCTGTTCTTCGCGAGATCGTGGGTGTGGCGCAGATGGTCGGCGGGGATTTGCGGGAAGACGCGACGGTTGTTAACGAGGCCACCCACCGAGATGCCGCCAAAACCAACGCCGTGGTAACCGCGCTCCCGACCAATGAGACGCGTCCGCGTGCCCTGTCCGATAGCGCGCTGATAGGCGATGGCGATCTTCAGGGCTGTATCGACGGATTCCGATCCAGAGCCGGTGTAGAAGACACGGTCCAGTTTCGCCCCTTCCGGCCCGGGCGCGATTTCCGCCAGCCGTTCGGCAAATTCAAAGGCGATCGGGTGACCCATCTGGAAAGAAGGCGCATAATCCATCGTCGAAAGCTGATGCTTGACGGCGGATGCTATCTGGTGACGCCCGTGGCCGGCATTGACGCACCACAGACCAGCGGTGCCGTCCAGAACCTGACGGCCGTCGTTGCTGGTGTAATACATGCCTTCGGCGCTGGTCAGCAGGCGAGGATTTGCCTTGAACTGCCGGTTGGCAGTGAACGGCATCCAATAGCTGTCGAGAGAGGTGGAATTGGATCGGCTCGGGTTGTCCATGATAGTCTCCTGTTCGTGGCCGCGATTGAAAGCTATTTTGGCGACTGAACAAGCCCTTTTCTATTCGTGCCCAAGCTATTGATATTGCTCTTCGCCTAAAGGCATGTTTTCGATATTTCGAACAACGGCAACGGGAGAGCAGGCATGTCGGTGGATATCGGTGGACGTTTGCGTCATTTGAGGCTTCGCCACAATATCTCCCAGAGGGAGCTCGCAAGGCGCGCCGGGGTCACAAATTCAACTATTTCGCTGATCGAATCCAACACCTCCAACCCATCTGTCGGAGCGTTGAAGCGCATCCTAGATGGAATACCGATCGGCCTTGCCGAGTTTTTCGCCTTCGAGCCCGAGACGAGCCGCAAGGCGTTCTACCGGGCGGATGAGCTCGTCGAAATCGGCAAGGGTCCGATTTCCTTCCGGCAGGTGGGTGACAATGTCTTCGGCCGAAGCCTGCAAATACTGAAGGAATGTTATCAGCCCGGCGCCGATACCGGCAAGGTGCCTTTGGTTCATGATGGCGAAGAGGGCGGTATCATCCTCTCCGGGCGGCTGGAGGTGACTGTCGATGAGGAAAGGCGCGTGCTCGGGCCGGGCGATGCCTATTATTTCGAAAGCCGAAGGCCTCACCGCTTTCGCTGTGTCGGTCCGGTTCCATGCGAAGTCATCAGCGCGTGCACGCCTCCGACCTTCTGATTCCCGCGGACTTTTGCCCCGAAATGTGCGACTGGTAGGCTGCGAGGCCCCGCCGCGGTAAAAAAAGCGCCTTGAGCTATGCGATTAGTGCGCGGCTGCCATGAGGAAACTGCGGTATTTCGCCACGGTTCTGCCGCGTTTGCCGCGCTTTAGCGATTTTTCCATCGCTTTTTCTTGTTCAAAGCACGGTATCGTACAAAAAACAGTGCGTCGATATGTCAAATTTTATATGCATTGCCACAATCTTGCTGCGGCGCAAAAAAATTTAATAGTCCACCAGATCCTTGGCTGTTCTTATCGTTTCTGTCCCGTTGCGCCAAGTCATAAGAAACACATAAGAACAGACCGCTGACCACACGAAATCCAATACATGTTCAGACGACACCCATGCTCTGAACACATGGCCGTCGACACATTTGTTTCTTTTTTATGCAACCGTTAATATTGCCCGAACGTTGATCGGCCGCTTGCGCAAGAAATCGCATAGACGGTGATGGCCAATGTGCCTTACAAAAAATCCATTAGCATCAAATTCCGAACACACACTTGTTATCTCCTTAAGACGGAAAGACGCGCCTCCGGGCACCGACCAATCGCAAAACATAAATGGAGTTCTCTCTATGAAGTCCGCGACCCAATCGGCTGAACAGACACTCAGCAGCTCCGAAGATTTCGATGTCAGTTTCCCTATCGGAGGCATCGCAAAACGCAGCTTCGATGTGACGTCTGCTGCACTTGCGCTGCTTATCTTCAGCCCGATATTCCTGTTGATCGCAGTGCTGGTGAAATTGTCTGATCCTGGCCCGATCTTTTATGGCCACCGTCGTGTAGGCCATAATGGCCGTTATTTCCATTGCCTGAAATTCAGGACGATGGCGATGAACGGTGATGAGATCCTGCGGCAATATCTTGCCGCCAATCCGGAAGCCGCCGAGGAATGGCGTGCGACCCGAAAACTTAAAAACGATCCGCGCGTCACGGCCGTCGGTGCCGTTCTGCGCAAGCTCTCGCTCGATGAACTGCCGCAGCTCCTGAACATCATTCGTGGGGAAATGAGTGTCGTCGGTCCGCGTCCTGTCGTGGATGAGGAACTCAGCTACTACGAAAATGCTGCCGCCTATTACCTGAGCACCCGTCCGGGTCTCACTGGCCTGTGGCAGATCAGCGGCCGCAACGACGTGTCCTACAAGACCCGCGTCGCCTTCGATACGCAGTATGTACAGAACTGGTCCATGCGCCAGGATGTGTTCATTATCGTCAAGACGATCCCCGCCGTGTGCCTGTCACGCGGAAGCTACTGAATACTGATATTGAGTTCGGCTTTATCGATCTTTGTTTCGACACGCACCCTGACCGGGATCCCAAGTCCGGTCCTTGGGTGCGTTATTGGTGCTAATCGTATTGGCCGCTTTTGCGGCGCGGCCCGCGGGTCGCGCGACGGCCTGATCGCCGGTAAGGCGATCCGCTAACAGGGAGTTTCCCGATGAACGGCTTTTCTGCCGCCCGCCGCCCCGCCCATCGCTCGTTTGTGGCTCTCCTTCTTGCGGCCTCCGTTGCCTTTTCCGCGCCGCTTTCCGCCTCGGCTGCGGACGGCGCCCAGTATAAACTCGGCACCGCCGACAAGCTGCGCATCCGTGTCGCCGAATGGCAACCGGCGGATGGCAGTATCCGGAACTGGGATGTGATCAACGGTGATTATTCCGTTGGACCATCCGGCTCACTGTCGTTGCCCTTCATCGGTCAGCTCAACGTCGCAGGCAAAACGCCGTCCGAGGTCAGCGAAGAGATCGGCGCCCAGCTTCAAAGCAAGTTTGCCCTGCGCAACCTGCCTTCCGCCTCCGTCGAGATCGCGCAGTTCCGGCCGATCTTTTTGAGCGGTGACGTGCAGACGCCGGGTGAGTACCCCTATGCCCCCAATATCACCGTTCTCAAGGCTGTCAGCCTGGCTGGCGGGTTGCGACGGTCCGATGCGGGGCAGCGCTTTGCACGCGACTTCATCAATGCGCGCGGTGATGCCGCCGTTTATGACAACCAGCGGGCAAGGTTGCTGGCGCGTCAGGCGCGCTTGATTGCCGAGGTCAAGGGCGATCAGTCGATCACCAAGACGCCCGAGATGGAGAAGATTGCCGAGATCGACACTCTCCTTGCCAGCGAAAGCGCACTGATGAAATCTCGAACCGAGCGTTACACCCTGCAGCTCAAGGCCCTGACCGACCTGCATGCGCTGTTGCAGAGCGAGGTCGAGTCCCTGAAGAAAAAATCCGAAACCCAGAACCGCCAGCTCCAGCTTGCCAACGAGGACCGCGATCGGGTCAACCGGCTGAACGAGCAGGGGTTGGCACTGTCGCAGCGCCGTATTTCCGCGGAAGAGCGCGCGGCCGAGGTCGAATCCACGCTGCTTGATATCGACACGCAGTCGCTGCGCGCCAAGCAGGATATCAACAAGGCGACTCAGGATGAGATCAACCTGCGCAATGACTGGGTGGCGCAGCGCTCCAAGGAATTGCAGGACACGGAAGCCGAACTCGACAAGCTCAATCTGCAGCTTACCACCAGCCGGGAATTGATGTCGGAGGCGCTCGCGCAGTCGGCGGAAGCGATCCGTTTCGACCCGTCGGGCAAGTCCGCCACCATCTCTTACGTCGTCGTCCGTGAGGAAAACGGCACGCCGAAAGAGCTGAAAGTGGATGAAAACGCCTTGCTGCAGCCCGGGGATGTCATCAAGGTTTCGTCTGAAATCCTGATGCAGTGAGGTCTTCATGCGGATTGCCAAATCGGCCCTGATCGACCCTGAACGCAACGAGATCTACGGAATGGTGGCCATCGCGCTGTCATTCTTCGTTTTCGCTTATTCGTCGCGCTTCGGAATGGTTTCGGTTCTGGCCTATTATGGCCTGTGGCTGCCGCTTGTGCTCGTAGATTACCGGCGGGTGCTTGGCAATTATCCGCGCTACTTGTGGATATTCGCTTTCGGCATCCTCACCGTCCTGTCGAGCTTCTGGTCAGAGGCGGTCTCCGTGACCATGCGCGCTTCAATCCAATATATGACGCATATTGTCTGCGCGCTCATCGCCATGCGGGTAATTTCCATACGCACGATGACACGGGGTGCGCTCATCGGCATCGCCCTTGTGCTGCTTTATTCGCTTCTCTTCGGCATCTATCTCTTCGACGCGCTTGACGGCACCTATAGTTTCGTTGGTGCTTTCTCCTCTAAGAACCAGCTCGGCTTTTATGCGTCGCTTGGCGTCATTTTCGCCGCATCCTCCGTGTTGGTTCTGAAGCAGCGAGGCATTTGGTTGCCGATTGCCGGCGTTACGGGCCTGTTGTCTGCCTATAGTTTGCTGGCGTCGCAGTCTGCGACATCAGCCATCACCACGGCGGCTGTAGTCGCCCTCATCATCGGCTTCATTCCGATGGGCATGCTGTCCCCTGCCAACCGCAAGATCACGTTTTTTGCGCTCGGCGGTCTCGGCGCTCTCTTGGCTGTGGCGTCCCTGCAGTTTGGCCTGCTAGACGCCATCCTCGGCATTTTCGGCAAGGATTCGACGCTGACCGGCCGCACCTATCTATGGCAGCAGGGTATCGAGGCGGCAAAACAGAATCCCATCCTGGGTGTCGGGTACCAAGGTTTCTGGGTGGTGGGTTTTGCGGATGCAGAACGGCTTTGGAATGATTTCTTCATCACCGGCCGCAGCGGCTTCCATTTCCATAATACCTATATCGAAACGGTCGTCGAAAACGGCTTCGCCGGCATGATTTTGCTTGCGATCGTGCTGTACGGTACCCTGCTCGGGCATCTTCGCTCGGTTCTGATGCGCAGGAGCGATCCGCAGGGCGTCATCCTGTTTGCGATCTGCGCACTGTTTGTCGTCCGGTCATTCGTCGAGATCGACATCATCTTCCCGTACCAGATCGGCTCATTCCTGCTCTATTTCGCGGCGGGCAAGCTGTGTCTTCCGGCAAGGGCAGCGCGGGGTAGCGAGCTTCATCCGGCGATCGGCATGCGACTACAGACAAAATCCTAGAGATAATCCGCTGAGACATGCGGGCTGGCGTGGATGAAACTCCACAAGTCCTTACTGACCGCAACGATGTCGGCAATGGATTTTTCGAGGTGTTCGATTTCCTTCTCGTCCATCTTTTCCACCTTGCCGTAGCGCACCTGTCTGTCATCTTCCACCAACCGCATCAGCTGCGTGCTGGCGATTTCGCCTTTCTCGTCGAACGAATAAATGCAGTGATTATATTTGTTGCGCGTTTTCGCTTCCTTCTTCAGGCGTGCCATGATGGACAGGATCGTCTTGCGATCCTTTGCATCGGAGGTGGGAAGCTTTGCCAGTCGCTCAATCAGGTCCATGCGCGCGCGCGTGGTATTGAGGGTGAGGAACACGACGATGGCCGCCTCTTTGTCTACTCTTAGGAGATGGACGATCAGATAGATCATCAGGCTTTCGGTGTTAGTCCACACGTAATTCAACCTGCCGACCAGCAGCAATACGTCCGACATTACCGCCATTTTGCTTCTCCCGAGCCCGGCACCGAGGAGGTCATTATAGGTCGACGCACCACCGAAAGACAGTCTACACTGCTGTAATTTATTCATCTTTCCTTGAAGGCGCGCGACATGCTGTCGGCGATCGGCTTCGTCAGATATTCGAAGAAGGTACGCTCTGACGTCTGGATCAGGACATCGGCCGGCATGCCGGGCACGGGGTGGAAATTATGGACCTTGGCGATTTCTTCGTCAGGGATCTGCACGCGAACGATATAGACATCCTTCACCTGGAGACCGGCATTTTCTTCGATGCTGTCGGCCGACACGTAGAAGACCTTGCCGTTGAGAACCGGCGTGGTGCGGCGGTTCAGCGCCGAGAGGCGGATTGCTGCCGTCTGGCCTTCATGCAGCTGGTCGATGGAGGTCCTGAGCACCTGAGCTTCGAGGATCAGCGGAACATGCGCCGGCAGGATTTCCATGATCGGCTTGCCCGTCGTGATGACGCCGCCGGGTGTATGGTAATAAGCGCGCACGACCGTGCCGTTGACGGGGGAGCGGATGACGGTGCGTTCCAGCACTTCGGCGGCGCCGCGTACCTGTTCGCGCACGCTGTCGAGATCGGCTTCCGCAGTCTCAAGTGCATCCAGCGCCGCCTGCTTGTTGGCGTTGACGGCGATGATGGCTTCCTGCTTGAATTTGGCGATCTCCGCTTCGCTCTGGTTCATCTCCCCCGTCAGACGGGCGATATCGCCCATGGCATCGGCTATTGCGCGCTCGAGCGCCAGCATGTCCGTCTTGCGAATGACGCCGTCCTTGGCCAGTCGCTCCTTGGAATCGCGTTCCTGGGTGAGAAGCGCCAGCTGCCGGTCGAAAGACTGCTTCTGCCCATCATACCCTGCATACCGAAACTCAAGTGACTTTATGTTCTTGTTGATGAGGTTCAGCTGCTCTTCCAGCTTTACGAGCTTGCTGTGAAAGACGATGTTCTGGCTTTGGATGATGGATTTGATATCGGGATCGCCCGCCTCCTTCATCACGATCTCGGGAACCTTGAAGTTCTTTTCCCCCTGAGCTTCCGCGCGCAGTCGCGTGACGATGGTTTCGAGGCGCAGACGGCGCAATTGCAGCATGCGCTCGTTGGCAAGGGCGGTCGTCTTGTCGAGTGTGAGAAGCACATCGCCGACCTTCACCGTGTCGCCTTCGCTCACCATCATTTCCTTGATGATGCCGCCTTCCAGATGCTGAACAACCTTGTTGTTGCCCGTGGCGACGAAGCTGCCCTGTGCGATGATGGCGGAGGACAGCGGAGCTGTGCCCGCCCAGTAGCCAAAGCCGCCAAAGGAGGCGAGCAAAACGGCAAGGCCAATCGAACTGTGCAGGCGGATTGAGCGGGGAACCTCGCTGTACCATTCCAGCTGACCCTGCGGTTTGACCTCTGCGACGGCATTCTTCTTCTTGAACATGACGATCCTCAACCCTCGATCTGCGGGGACTGGCTGCCCGGACGGCCGTTGCCGGACAGCGCTTTCAGCACATCCAACCTTTCACCGAACATGGCGACGGACCCGTCCTTCAGCACCATGATCTTGTCGACGCATTGCAGAAGCGCCGGACGTTGTGTGATGGTGACGGTCGTAATGCCCTGCTTCTTGGCGTGCAGCAGTGCTTTTGCCAGAGCCTGTTCGCCAGCCGTATCCAGATTGGAGTTCGGCTCGTCAAGCACAACGAATTTCGGATCGCCGAAGAAGGCGCGGGCAAGCGCGATGCGCTGCTTCTGGCCACCGGAGAGCGGTGCGCCATCGGCGGCAACCACGGTCTCATACCCTTGAGGAAAGCCAGCGATCAGCTCGTGCACGTCAGCCAGCACGGCGGCCTCATAAATCTGTCGGTCCTCGACATCGTCACGCATGCGGCAGATATTGGCCTTGATGGTGCCAGGGAAAAGCTGCACGTCCTGCGGCAGGTAACCGATGCTTTCGCCGAACTGCCGCTGGTCCCAGTTGCGCAGATCCATGAGGTCAAGGCGCACATTGCCGGATGTCGGCAGGATGGAGCCCACGAGCATCTTGCCGAGCGTCGTCTTGCCGGAGCCGGAGTTGCCGATAATTGCCAGGGACTCGCCTTTTTTCAGCGAAAAGGAAATGCCGTTCAAGATCACCTTTTTCTGTGGCGGCGGCACGAAGAGGATGCGCTCCACATCGAGCCGCCCTTCGGGATTGGGGAGGCGAAGGCGAGGAAAGTTCAGCGGCGAGTTGACGAGAAGCTGCTTGATGCGGCCGTAGGAGGCTGCGGATTTGTTGAACTGGTGCCAGCCTTCGATCGCGCCTTCGATGGGCGCAAGCGCGCGGCCGGAAATGATCGAAGCCGCGATCACCATACCGCCCGTCAACTCACCCGACAGCGACAGATGCGCGCCCCAGCCAAGCAGCGCCACCTGGGTGATCATGCGGGCAGCCTTGGAGACACCCGAGAACATGATGTTGCGGTCCTGCGCCGCCACATGCGACTTGAGGGAGCCTGCGGTTTCGCGGCCCCACATCTTCACCGCCTCGGGGATCATGGCGAGCGCATTGATGATCTGCGAATTGCGCGACATGGAGTCGAGGTGGAAGTTGGCGCGGCTGGCATAACCGGATGCCTCGGCAAATTGCCGTGCGGTAAAACGCTGGTTGAGCCAGGCAATGCCAAAAAGGACGGCGCAGCAGACCATGATGATGATGCCGAGGTGTGGATGGACGAGATAGACCACCACGATGAAGAGCGGCATCAGCGGTGCATCGAGAAACGCAATCAGCGTGCCCGATGTCAGAAAGCCGCGCAGTTGCTGAAGATCCTGGAGGATCTGATAATCCTTGCCGCTGCCGTGCAGTGAGGCGCGGGCAGCGGCCGACAGAATGGGTGCCCCAAGCTGGACTTCCAGTTCAACGGCGGTGCGCATCAGAATGAAGCGGCGGATGGCATCCATGAAGGCCTGCAACAGAACAGCGCCGAGGACCGCGACCGTCAGCATGACGAGCGTATCCATGGAGCGGCTGGTCAGCACGCGGTCGGAAATCTGGAACAGATAAAGAGGAATGGCGAGCAGCAGGATGTTGATGGCGATGGTGAACAGCATCACCACCACCATGTTGCGCCGAACCGCGGCGATGCCTTTGGCAAGGCTTGCGGCGAAGTTGATCGGCTCGCTGCGCTTGTGAAAGCCACTCTGGCTTCCACCGCCGCCACCACCACCTCCGTTGCCATTCTCTATTGGCTCTTTGCCGCCACCACCCGTTGCCGGACGGCGTTCATTTTCACGAATTGGACCGACATTATTGTCGATGGTCTTGACGAAAGGCAGGTCGGGACTGTCGACCTTGGTCTGCGGTTGTGATGGGGAGGCGGGTGGCCGGTCTGGCTGCGGTGCCGGTTTTGCCGAGGGAATATCCCGCAATTGCTCCGCCTGGGACGCTTTTATCTGCGGCTGGTAAAGAGCCTGTGAGGGAGGGGACTGAGTGGGCGCTGATGTCACTCTTGATTCTTGGTCTGAACCGGAGAGATGGCGCAGGTTTTCCACGGCTTCGTTGATGGCTGAAATGCAGGCGGCTGTCAGTTTGCTGTCTTCCACATCCTGATCGAGCGGCAGGTCCAGCGATTGCCCATCGGCAATGGTTTTTCTTGATATATGATCCATTTTTATCCGTCCCCTCGGTGTTCTCACGGTGTCTGCGGTTCGACTTCGCAGGGCGCTCGCCGCCCCGCCAGCCAGAGCTACGCGGTCACCGTCTGCATGACGTCGGCGGAATGCGCGTTCGACCAGGACAGGTCATGGCCGGCATTGATGACGCCATCGGATTCGTTTTCGATTGTGGCCGGATCGTCGTGAAGAAAGGCGATGACCTCGTTCGCAAGCTGGCCGTGCTGGGGTTGCGACATGTCATTTTCGATAATGCCGCCCTGGATGAGTATCGCGTCGGAATAGACGCCGCCGGCGACATATGTCGTTGATCCGAAGCTGTCGTAATCGATGATCTGCGCGAGATTGACGACGGCGTTGCTGCCGGTGTCGATGTGGACGGTCGCATCCTCGTTGTTCTCGATAACCCTGGCCGCGGCCTGCGTCACATCGTCGGAATCGCCGAGCACACTGACCTGCTTGATGATGCTGACATCGTAGAGATTGCCGGTGATGTAGAGGACGTTGAGCCCCTGATAACCGGCGAAATTAGCATCATGGGCCAAGCCGTCCGGCATGTTGGGGTCGCGCTCGTTGATCGCGGTCACTGTCTGATTCATGTAGTCGGGCATCGTCTCGAAACGTTCGTTGCTGCCGACATTGTGGATTGTGGCGTCGTTCCAGAGCAGGTTGTTGCTTGACTGGACGGTGGCACCCTCAGGGGCATCCGGATTGGCCCGAACCCAGTCATTGTCGTAAAGCACGGCGACCTGGCTGATGATGTTCATGTCGAGCACATGACCGCCGACGATGACGAGATCGTACTGCATGCCGATGCCGAGGAAATTGGCGACGTTGAGTGTCGCATTGCCGCCCGTCAGCAGACTGACGCTGGCGCCCGAGGTCGTTACCGTCATCGTGTCGTTGTCGCTGACGAATTGATATTGTTCGATCCAGTGAACGAAGGAGACGTCGCCTGCCAGCACACTCACGCGCCACGCCGTGGGAAATGTCGGCGGTTCGCCATTGTCGTCGCCGCCTCCCGCATCCTTCTCGGCACCCGGAAAAACCGTCCGCTCGAAACTGGCGATGTTATAGGCGGCGGTGGCCACCTGATCACCGGACCGCGTGAAGACAGAGTCGATCTCGTCACGGTCGCTATAGACATAGGATTGAGTGATCGCGTCGATCTGGTGATAATCGCCCATGACAGCCGTTACGGAGGTCATGACGCCGGTATTGATCAGCGTGGCGATGTTGGCGACGACATTGGCGCCCGCGGCAACGTCAAGGCTGTTGCCGGCAGGGCTGTCTTCGTGCAGCGAAACCTCGCTTTTTTCAGGCGAATCGGCGGGCTTGGCGATGCCCCGATCCGGCATGAGGTCGTCAAGCGTCGGCTTGGCCTGGGCCAATTCTCCGTTGATGTAAAGGCCGTTGATATCATGGCCGGCGAGAACGAAATCCTTATCCGCGCCGGTGCCGAGGGAGGTCACGCCGTTTTCGCGGGCATGATCGATATAGTCATGCGCGGATTTGGCCAGCGCCTGCAGGGCATCGTAACCATCGACGCGCTGGAAGGTGGAAAACGGCGTAAAGACGGACGCCTCGTTATAGAATTCCACGGTCCGTTGCGTCACGAAAGAGGTGTCGCGTGCCACATCCGGACCATCCGTCATGTTCAGATAGTCATCGTCCTGAAGAATATTGACCTGGGAAAGATGACCGATGACGGAGCCTGGACCGGTGTGAACCACCAACTCGCGCTCTTCTTCAAATGAAGTGCGGCCGGGGAAGCGGAAATTGCTGGCTGACATGTCAGCGGGAACATTGTTCGCGAGTTGCTGGCTGTCGTGTTCGACGCCGCGCGCGAAGTGCGGCCGGACATAGTCGAAATCGTAATAGCCGGCCCGGTAATTGACGCCGGGTTCGTAGTCCTGAAGCGGAACGTCATAATTCTTGTCGGGCAGCCCCGCTGCTTCATCTGCCGCTAGTCTGTCCGGAGCGGCACGAACGTGCCCTTCGGTCAGATTGGCTCTGAGACGCGCTTCATCGATAACCGTGTCAAACAGCCCGATGAAATGTGCGATCATGTCGGAAATCTTGTCGATATGCATTGATGATCCCTCCCTGATCATTGCGGCAGGGACGGGGAGAGGCTGTCGCACCTGTCTCAAGGACGGTGTGTCATTTGCCTGACCTGGTCGATCAACCGCAAACTGCACCGGCGCGTGCCGGTGCAGTTCGTTTCACCAAGGGTGGATATCAGGAGTGGTCTTCACCAACGTCCGAAACGCTGGAGTTGCCGCCTGTGATCGTGACGTCAACAGCGTTGGAGAGCATGTTAGCGCCCTGCACCAGTTCCAGATGGAAGCCGGAGTTTGCCAGGATTGCCGATGCATCTGCCGTGCTCGAACCTGCTGCGTCGTCGCCGGCGTTGAGGTCCCAGCAATTGCCGTCCATGCCTTCAGCACCATAGGCGTCGCCGGCATTGGCGCTGAGGTGGTTTTGAGCGCCACCGTTCTGCATGTCGACGTCCCAGGCCTGATCCTGGTCCGCCAAGTGGTTGGCCTGCACCATGCTGAAGCCGGTGTCGTTGCCTTCGCCATTGAGCGAGCTGTTGAGGATGTTGTCGACATCAAGGGTGAAGGAGAAGTCGTCACCCAGGTTGAAGGTGAGGTCCCCGCCGGCGATGCCGAGATTGCCGACATCCGCGACACCCCCAACGTTGCCGAAGTCGTCATCGGACGTGTAGTAGCTGTCTGACGAGTTGAAGCTGCCGGTGGTGGTGGTCGTCGCCACTGACGTGTCGTTGTCGGAGTAGGAGAACGTCTTGGTATCCGTTTCCGTAATCGTCTGCACAGTTGTGTCGTTGTCGCTGTAGGACTTGGAGCTGTAGCTCCAGTCATAGTCGGTGTCGTTGTCGTTGATGGTGGTCGTCTTGGTGATGGTGTCGTTGTCGCTGTACGACTTGCTTTCGTAGCTCCAGTCGTAGTCGTTGTCGCGATTGTCACCGTTGCCAACAGCCACATCGACCGTAGCGTCGAGATCAACATGCGAGCTGTTGTCCGTGCTGTTGTCGCTGTAATCGTTGTTGCGGTTTTCGCCGTTCGCGGTACCGACATTGCTGTCGTCGACATCGGCGTCGTTGGTCGAGGTGTTAGCAAAACCCTCGGAAAGTGCGCCGATCTTGGTGATGTCGTCGCCAGCAGGCTGTGGCTTGTAACCCATTTCGATTTCCTCCGAAAAAGCTCGGAGCAGCTTTCGAAATCCCTCTCATCTCAAATGGGATTTTATCGCGCTTGCCCCGAATAGTATGAAGATTGATGTTTGCAGATGGACTCATGACGCATCATCTGCGGCTTGGTATCGGCCCGTAGCCGGGCTCTTGTCATTCAGCCCTTGTGCGCTACTCGTTAAAACGGCGCACAAATCCGTTCCTCGCTCCGATGGGGAGCGCGGTGGCCTCGTCTTTTTCACTTGCTTGTTTTTTGAAAAGAGACCGGTGTCTTCAAACACACGTCAGGACCGGAAGCATCTTTTCGTCAGCCGCCGTTCAGCGACGGTCAGACTGTGCCGCAGAAAAATTTTGCTTCCTAGCTATCAATTTGGGTTAGACACCACGGCGCTTGTTGCGAAAGTATAGTCTTTCGGGTGCCTTTCAGCGCTCAAGTTCGCTGGAAATTCGAGCCGCAGCCAGAAATATCCGGGTTTTCCGGAAACATGGTTTATTTTGGCCGGAAGGCGTCTTCATCCCAGAATGGCACAGCCCGCGCATCCTGCGCTTCGGGGCTATGCGAACGAATATCAACCTAAAGTTTCGTTCTTCCAGATAGTGAAACCAAAGGGAAAGTTTTTTCGCGGTGCTTGTTTCAGGGTAGAACGAGGATGAATGATTCTATCCCGCCGTAACCTATTTTGTATGTCAATTGTAAAAAATAACCCGTTTGGGCCATTTATTTACACAGCTTTTCGTATTAGCGTGTCTGAATTAACGGGTGATTAATAATAGTTGACATGGCATGACGCGGAAAATCGTCCCTGGCTATCCGGGGAGGAGGGGTACTCTGCGGGCAAGAGACTGTACAACCAAAAGATAGTAACGCGTAAGCCCTTGAGGGAGGCGTCAATGTTCATGGGAACGTCAGATTATACGGCTAAACAAAAAACCGCCGGGATTCCTATAAATGGTACAGTATTGGTGATAGCGGATCCGGACCTTTTTTCCGAGTGTCTCATGGAGGCGCTGGGCAAAAAGTTCCCATCGTTCGCTGTGGTTAGTATTCCGTCGTCAGGCGAGGTCGAGGAGGATTACGGCAACGATGTGCGGTTGGTTCTGCCTTACCGTATGGCAGGAGAGCGCCTGCAGGTTGTTCTTTCTGATGTTCGTGAAAAGCACCCGGATGCCCCGATCGCGCTTGTTGTGGAAACAATCGACAAGTTCGAGGAGTCGCTAAAGACGCTGGTGGGGATGCGTGTCATTGATGGCGTGCTGCCGCTCAACCTGAGGCTCGATGTGTTCATGGCGGCGGTGGATCTGCTCATGAAGGGCGGGGAGCATTTTCCGGCAGCTCTTCTCGGCAGGCTTACGCCCCATACCTCTTCCGTCAGCACCAAGAGCGTGCGGGACAACCGTGTGATCGCCAACCGCGCCGATGCCTTGGCCGCGTCCAAGAGCGAGATGGCGGCGCTAACGACGCGCGAGGTGCAAATTCTTGACCTGCTTTGCAAGGGTACGCAAAACAAGATCATCGCCGATCGGCTTCGTCTGTCCGAGAACACCGTCAAGGTCCACGTTCGCAATATTTATAAGAAAATGAACGTGCGCAACCGCACGGAGGCCGCGTCGCGCTTCTTCAGTAAAGATGAAGACGCGACGGTCTCCGGCGGCTGGAAGAACTGAGCGTCAGGGCGACCATCAGCCCCGACGCCAGTTCTCCGGTTTTCCGGAGGCTCAGGGTCTCAGGAAGCAGCGGGATTTCTGCCCGAATCCGCTCGGCGAGCAGATGTATGGAGATGAGCCCCAGGAAGGCTGCCGTGATGCCGCTGGCGTGTCTGCGGCATCGGCGACCAGAGTGACGGCCGCGTTGCCGGTTTTTTGATAGCCATAGGATGCCTTCGACTGAGCAACCCGGGTCTTGACGGTTGCGCTGTCGGCAGACGCGGCCTTGATCAGAACAGCGTCTTCGACGACGGAACATGATGCCGTTGCGAAAGTCAAAGTTGCGAGTGCTGCGGCAACAAGCGCCAGGCGAAAATGGCGTGTTTTGCCGCTATGGGAATAAGGCATTTCATTCATGGTTTATGTCCCCTGAAACCGACTGTCTGTCGCATCTCGCCGGGCGGTTTTGATCCCGGTGGACCGAGCCTTACAAAACCAACATAGACCCGACGGGTTGAGCGAAGCTTGCGCTAATGCTCAATAAGATAGGCATAATAGAGGCATAATTAAAAAGGATTAAACGGACGGGTTATTTCGAGCAATCTAGGGTAATCAATTGTAATATTTCGATAAAATAGAGTTGACCTGTCTTTGGCTATGCCTATCATGGAAGTTGAAAAGTTTCGAATGTGAATATTAATTCCTCCAGAAGAAGTAAAAACCGGAGGGTGATATTCAAAATGCCGTGCAATCTGAAGTTTGATCAAAGCTAGTTGGATCAGCCGTGCTGATTCCTCATGGGGAGACGTGTGTCATGCGTAATTTCGTTCCCAACGATCACGACAATGGCGTAACCATTTATTCGGAATGGAAACCTGGTCAACGTGTCCTCGTTAATGGTGGGGCTGGTTTTTTGGGCTCCCATCTTTGCGAGCGCCTGCTGAGCAGCGGCCACGAGGTGATCTGCCTCGACGATCTTTCCACCGGACGCACGGCAAATGTTGCCCATTTGCGGGAAAATAAGCGGTTTTCGCTGGTCGAGCACGATGTTCGCAAGCCCTATGATATCGATGTATCGCTGATCTTTAATTTCGCTTCACCAGCGTCGCCGCCCGACTATCAGCGCGACCCTGTCGGCACGCTGCTGACCAATGTGCTTGGCGCGGTCAATGTGCTTGAGGTGGCGCGCAAGTGCGGTGCAACCGTCGTACAGTCTTCGACCTCGGAGGTTTATGGCGACCCTCATGTCAATCCGCAGCCCGAAACCTATTTCGGCAATGTAAATACAATCGGGCCGCGAGCTTGCTACGATGAAGGCAAGCGCAGCGCAGAAACGCTGTTTTTCGATTATCACCGAACTTTTGGCGTCGACATCAAGGTGGGACGTATCTTCAACACCTATGGGCCGCGTATGCGCCCTGATGACGGCCGCGTCGTTTCGAATTTCATCGTCCAGGCGCTGAAGGGCGACGACATTACCATTTACGGCGATGGCAGCCAGACGCGGTCCTTCTGCTATGTCGATGACCTCATCGACGGCTTCGTGCGCTTCTCGGCGAAGTCGAAAGACTGCACCGGGCCGATCAACCTTGGTAACCCGACGGAAATTCCGGTGCGGCAACTGGCCGATATCGTCATCCGCATGACAGGCTCGCGGTCGCGCATCGTGCATCTGGCTGCAGCGGTCGACGACCCCCAGCAGCGTCGCCCCGATATCTCACGGGCAAACGAGTTGCTGAGATGGCAGCCGCGCGTACCGCTTGAAATCGGCCTGGAGAGAACCATCGCTTATTTCGATGCGATGCTGGCAGGCAAGGCCGTGGCGGAGGTCGCATGACATGCCACGCACAATCCTCGTCACGGGCGGGGCCGGCTTCATAGGCAGCCACATCTGCAAGGCGCTTGCACGATCCGGCTTCAGGCCCATCGCATACGACAATCTTTCGACCGGCCATGCGGATTCGGTTCGATGGGGTCCCTTTATCGAGGGCGACATTCTCGACAACGGCCTCCTGAGAGCAACGCTCCGGGAATTCGCGCCATCCTTCGTCATCCACTGTGCGGCCAATGCCTATGTCGGTGAATCCGTAGAGGATCCGCGCAAATATTACCGCAACAATGTTGCCGGGAGCCTGGCGCTGCTGGATGCCTGCCTCGACGAAAATATCGGCGGTCTGGTGTTTTCTTCCAGCTGCGCAACCTATGGCGTGCCGCCGCAATTGCCGATCCGCGAGGAAACTGCGCAGATGCCGGTCAACCCTTACGGGCGAACCAAGCTGATTTTCGAGATGGCGCTGGAAGACTATGCCGCTGCCTATGGCCTGCGGTTCGTGGCATTGCGCTACTTCAATGCGGCGGGAGCCGATCCGGATGGCGAGCTTTACGAACGGCACGAGCCTGAAACCCATCTGATCCCGCGTGCGCTGATGGCTGCCGCTGCCAAGCTGCCGCAACTGGACGTTTTCGGTGCGGATTATGACACCACCGATGGCACGTGCGTTCGTGATTACATCCACGTCACCGATCTTGCCGATGCGCACGTCGCCGCTGTCAAATATCTCATAGATGGCGGGGAGACGCTGCGGGTCAATCTGGGGTCCGGCCGCGGTACCTCGGTGGGGGATATCATTCGCGCCATCCACCGTGTCACGGGGCAGGAGGTGCCAGTCCATTTCCGCGCCCGGCGTGCCGGCGACCCGCCCGCGCTGTTTGCGGATATCAAACGTGCGGAAGAAACCCTCGGTTTCACTCCCACGCGCTCCGATATAGACACCATCATCCGCACAGCTGGCCCCGGTTTCGGGCTGGAGGTGCGGTCATGAAGGAACACGCCATTCCTTCGGTGCCCAAAGCCGCCGCCGCTGCAGGGGCCGTCCACTTGCGGATGCTGCCTGTCTTTGCCGGCTGGAACCGTATCGCCTATCTGCTCGGCATCGGTGGCTGGCTGGTAACGCTTGCTTACTTCTGGATCTGGTGGCTCGACCGCGACCGGGTGGTCGACTGGCCCTATTACACGATCGTCACGGTCACGCTCGCGTGGATCACGCTTCTGCCCTCCTATTTCATCTTCATCTTTCTGAACGCGAAGGTCGTCGACCGCCGTTCGCCGCTGCCGCGCGGCCGGGTGGCGATGGTCGTCACCAAGGCGCCCTCGGAACCTTTTGCGGTCGTGGAAAAGACGCTGCTTGCCATGCTCGAGCAAAAGGGTCTTGAGTTCGATGTCTGGCTGGCCGATGAAGCGCCGGATGCCCAGACGCTGAAATGGTGCGGCGCGCACGGAGTTTTCGTTTCGACCCGGCAGGGCGTCGCCGACTATCATCGCAAGACCTGGCCGCGGCGCACACGCTGCAAGGAAGGCAATCTTGCCTATTTCTACGATCATTACGGTTATGAACGTTATGATTTCGTCGCGCAGTTCGATGCCGACCATGTACCTCAACCCGATTATCTCCGTGAGATCATGCGTCCCTTTGCCGATCCGGCGGTTGGATATGTTTCGGCTCCGAGCATCTGCGACGCCAACGCCGGTGAAAGCTGGGCCGCCCGCGGCAGGCTCTATGCCGAAGCGAGCCTGCATGGCGCGCTGCAGCTGGGTTATAATAATGGCTGGGCGCCGCTCTGCATCGGTTCGCACTATGCCGTGCGCACGAAAGCCCTGCGCGAGGTTGGCGGCCTCGGGCCGGAGCT